>DASQVN010000195.1:0-8463 GCA_035640755.1 Rhodopila sp. | reverse complement strand
GGCGGTTCGGCGGGGATTCGCGGCTGGCGACCAATGCACGGGTGATACCGGTGTTGCGGGGACAGGGGGTGCGGGTGCCGGTGATGAAGGGGCGGGTTTCGTAGGAGCGGATGTGCAGCACCGTCACGACGCCGGCCTGCCCATCGATCGCGCAAATGACCCGGTAAACCTTTCGCCTGCTGCCGTAGAGCAGGTGGCGCAGGGCGCCGTCCTCGGGCGTAGCCGGGCACCGGAACGGTCGCTCGCCAAGGCTGAGTTTCGCAGTCTCAAGTCCGTTGAATCAGACGCGGGCGAGGTCGGAATTGGCGGCGTTGATATACCGGTCGACGCGCCCCAGGTCGCGCCTTGCCCGAGCGGTCAGTTCAACGCGGAATGCCATATTCCGCGCGCAGTTCCTGGAATACGTCCTTGGCCGGACGAGTGCGGCCGTGTGCTGCGTCGTCCAGTCCCTGCCGGATGCCTTCTGCCGCACTCGCTTCTGCCGCCAGGTCCAGGAGTTGCTGGTAGGCTTCGGCGTCCTGCACGACGCTAGCGGCTCGTCCATTGACGGTCAGGATCAGCGGGCGACGGGTTTCCCGCAGGTGGCGTATGAACTCCGCCGAATGATTGCGGAATGTGGTCATGGGTTGGATGTCTTTGGTGATATCCATGAGCTTTCCACCAAGGGGATTACCTTATGAGGTAATCACACGAGGGATGCCTTTTGACCGTGGCGACATGTCAGATGCCGTGCCTCAGATGCCATGCGGGGCGGCCAGATATGGGATCTTACTGTTAATCGGGCTGTGACGCCTTGTGCGCGATCAGTGCCATCAGGCGCCGGTCACGCCATTCCTGGCGGATCGCCTGCAGATTGGCCGGCAATTCCGCTCGGCGGGCGTCGTGCAGGCGCTTGACCAGGGCAGCGTCCCATTCCAGCGGCTTCATCTGCTCCTGCATTTTCGCATACAGCGGACCGTAGCGGTTGCAGTAGTCGGCGAGGCCGCCGGGGGCGTTGAGGTCGATCGTTTCCAGCGGGCCCATGAAGCTCCAGCGCAGGCCGAGGCCATGCTTGACCAGGGCGTCGAGGTCCTGCGGCGAGATCACATCGTCGGCGAGCAGGCGGAAGGCCTCGGCCAGCAAGGCGCCCTGCAGGCGGTTGAGGGCGAATCCGTCGACCTCCTTCTTCACGGTGGCAGGAACCTGGCCGGCCTGGCGAATCAGGTCGACGGCGCGCTCGACCACGGCCGGTTCGGTCCACGGGGAGGGGCAGATCTCCACCAGCGGCACCAGGTAGGGCGGGTTCACCGGGTGGGCGATCAGGCAACGGCCGCGTGTTTGAAGATGCTCGGTGAAGGCGCTGGCCGGGATGCCCGAGGATGACGAGGCGATGATGGCGTCAGGCCGAGCGGCGCGTTCCAGCTCGGTGAAAAGGGGGCGTTTGACGTCGGCGCGCTCGGGGGCGTTTTCCTGGATGTAGTCGGCGGCGCGGACGGCGTCCCACATGGATGGTGTCGTGCTGATCCGGCGCAGCACGGTTTCGGGCTCATCGGCCAGCAGACCGGCGGCGCGAAGCTCCGGCAGGCGCTCGCTGATGAAGGCCATGGCGAGGGTGACCTGCTGCGGGAACTGGTCCCATAGGGCGACCTGAAATCCGGCGCGGGCGAACACGATGGTCCAGGCGCGCCCGATCAGCCCAGCCCCGATCACTGCTACGTTGGTCATGTTCGTGTCTCCTCCAGGGGGCGGGACATGCCATGGGGACGGGCATCGGAGCAACCGGGACGGCAACCGCTTGCGCACCGTCCGCGTCCGCGTCACGCTCCGGCGGACGGGAGGGAGGGAACGCAGATGACCAACGGGACCCGGATCGCGGTGCTGGATGACTGGCAGGGGGTGGCGCGCGGCGCGGCGGACTGGTCGCCGCTGATGGCGCGGGCCGAGGTCGTGTTCTTTGCCGACGCCTTCACCGACGAGGACGACGCGGCGGCCAGGCTCAAGGGCTTCGACATCGTGCTGTCGATGCGGGAGCGGACTCCGTTGCCCGGATCGCTGATCGACCGGCTGCCGAAACTGCGGATGCTGGGGATGACGGGCGCACGCAACCGCTCGCTCGATACGGCGGCCTGCACGGCCCGCGGCATCCCGGTTTGCAACACAGAGGGCGGCGGCCATGCGGATTCCGCGACGGCGGAGCTAGCGCTCGGGCTACTGATTTGTGCCGCGCGCGGGCTGGCGGTGGGGGATGAGACGATTCGCGCCGGCGGGTTCCAGATGGGCGTGCCGGTGGGCATCGGGCTGGCGGGCAAGACCATCGGGATCATCGGGCTCGGGCGCCTGGGCAGCTATATGGCGAGCTACTGCCGGGCGCTGCGGATGAACGTGATCGCCTGGAGCCAGAACCTGACGGCGGAGAAGGCCAACGCAGCGGGGGCGAAGCTGGTCTCGAAGGACGAGCTGATGTCCACTTCGGATGCCGTCAGCATCCATATGGTGCTGTCGGACCGCAGCCGTGGGCTGGTGGGTCGGGCGGAGATCGCGCGGATGAAGCCGGGGGCGATCCTGATCAACACCTCCCGCGGGCCGATCGTCGATGAGGCGGCGATGCTGGACGCGCTGCATGCCAACCGGATCATCGCGGCACTGGATGTGTATGACCGGGAGCCGCTGCCGCGCGACCATCCGCTGCGCAGCGCGCCGAATACGGTGCTGTCGCCGCATCTGGGCTACTGCGTGAAGGAGACGTGGGACCAGTTCTATCCGCAGATGATCGAGAACGCGCTGGCGTTCCTGGACGGCAAGCCGATCCGGGTGACAAATCCGGAGGTGTTGAAGTAGGGGGCGGCCTCAGCGGCTCCGGGCGCTGCCGGGAAACAGATACCGGGCGATAATGGTTGCTATGGCGCCGATCTGCACTGTCGTAGCACCCAGCAAGGCCATGATGACCTGATGATTGACGATACGATCCCCGGCTGACATGAACTTGTGCTCCAGATTGGTCTGGTCGAGCCAGCTGAACCAACCAAGTGCAGTGAACGCGAAAACGTCACCGATCAGGATCATGGCCACGAAGCCATATACCATCATGCGTCGCAGGCGCTGTTCGTCCCGCCTGATCTCGTCGTCAACCGAGAGGCCGACTCTGTCTGCTTCCCTGTCGAGGCTGACGACATGCCCGGTGGCAACAAGAACCTGTTGATCCTGACCCGCGTCCATGCGGCCGGTAGCGGTTGGGCGCTGGTCAACCGACAAGCGAAACCTTCACGGCTGGCTTTCCATCATCGGTCGGCGCCAGCGTGATGGTGTGATCACGGTTCGCATGCTGGCTGGCGACGTTGGCCAAGGCCAGCGCCTTGCGGATAACGGCGGCATTGGTTTTGACGCCGAACGTCTCCCGCAATTGCTCGAGCAGCGTGGCGGTGCGTTCATCCACTTCGAAACTGGTGACCGGCATTGGGAGCAGCCCTGTTATTCAAAATCTATATAGTTTATGTGGCAAGGGCCGACAAGGCGGCGGCTGACTCCGCGGCCTCTGGCCTTTCCTGCGCACGCGTGTACAACGCCGTGATGGCCCGTCCTTCCCGCCCGGATTTTCCAACCCCCACGCTGATCGCCACGACCGCAGCGCTGGAGGAGTTCTGTCAGCGCATGCGCGGCGAAGAATTCATCACCGTCGATACCGAATTCATGCGCGAGCGCACCTACTGGCCCGAGCTGTGCCTGGTGCAGATCGCCGGGGAGAGGGAGGTCGGGGTGATCGACGCCCAGGCCGACGGCATCGACCTGGCGCCGATGGGGGCGCTGTTCGCCGACGCGGCCGTGACCAAGGTGTTCCACGCCGCTCGGCAGGACATCGAAATCTTCGTGCTGCGCTTCGGCGATGTGCCGCGGCCGCTGTTCGACACCCAGGTCGCCGCCATGGTGGCGGGGTTCGGTGATCAGGTCGGGTATGACGCGCTGGTGTCCTCATTGACCGGTGGGACGATAGATAAGGCGCACCGCTTCAGCGACTGGTCGGTCCGGCCGCTGTCGAACGCGCAGATCGCCTATGCGGCGGCCGATGTGACGCACCTGCGCGAAGCGTATCGGCGGCTGCGCCGGCGGCTGGAGCACGAGGGACGCCTGGGCTGGGTCGCCGAGGAGATGGCGATCCTGAACGACCCGGCGACCTACCGCGCCGACCCCGACACGGCGTGGGAGCGGCTGCGTCCACGCTCCAGCAACCGCCGCTTCCTGCACACGCTGAAGGAGCTCGCCGCCTGGCGGGAGCGGGAGGCGCAGCGGATCAACATCCCGCGCCAACGGCTGCTGAAGGATGAGACGCTGCTGGAGATTGCCGCGACGTCCCCGGCCTCGGCCGATGCGCTGGGGCGGGTCAGGGGCATCACGCGCGGGTTCGCCGAGGGGCGCACCGGTGCGGCGCTGCTCGACCTGCTGGCAGGGCTGCGGGAGATTCCGGATGCCGAACTGCCGCAAGCGGCGCAGGGGCGGGATGCAGGGAAGCCCTCGGCGGCGCTGGTGGCACTCCTGAAGGTGCTGCTGGCGGCCAAGGCGGAGCAGGCGCATGTGGCGCCACGGCTGGTGGCAAGCTCGGAGGAGATCGACCGGCTGGCGCTGGAGGACGCGCCCGACATCCCGCCGCTGCACGGCTGGCGGCGGGAGGTGTTCGGCGAGGATGCGCTGCGGCTCAAGCAGGGCAGGATCGCGCTGGGGGTGGATGGGCGGAAGGTGCGGCTGATCGAGGTTTGACCGCCCTGGGCACGGCGCATTCATGCGGTATTCGGCTGGCGCGGCTAGCGCGCCCGCCCTATAGATCATGCACAACAACCGGGCATGGAAACTCGCATGAGCAGCACGGGCAGGGATGTTTCGGGCCATCGCCGGCTGATCGCGGGCGTGCACCGTTTCAGATCCGAATTCTATCCCGGACGGCAGGCGCTGTTCGAGAAGCTGGGGCAGCGGCAGATGCCGCACACGTTGTTCATCACCTGCGCCGACAGCCGCGTCCCACCCGAGATCATCACGCAGAGCGAGCCGGGGGAGCTGTTCGTGTGTCGCAACATCGGCAACATCGTGCCGGGTTATGGTGAGATGCTGGGCGGCGTGTCGGCGGTGGTGGAATACGCGTGCGAGGCGCTGAATGTCTCCGATATCGTGCTGTGTGGCCATTCCGACTGTGGTGCGATGAAGGGGCTGCTGGCTGGCGACAACCCGCAGATGCGGCGCATGCCGACGGTTGCGTCGTGGCTGCGCAATGCCGAGGCAGCCCGTACCGTTGTGGAAACGATGCAGCCGCATCTGGACCCGGAGGCGAAGATCCAGGCGCTGGTCGAGCAGAACGTGCGCCTGCAGCTTGCGCACCTGCGGACCCATCCGTCGGTCGCCGCTCGTCTGGCCGCGGGAAGGCTGGCGCTGCACGGCTGGGTGTTCGGGATAGATGACGGCAATGTCAGCGTCTTTGACGACGACGAGGAGAGGCTGATCCCGATCGAGCAGGTCCGGGTGGACGAAATCGGGTAATGCCGTGATCGTTGCAACCCGCCTCGATCTTCCGCGGCTGGTGAAGCATGTGGGGCCGGGTCTTGCCGTTCTGTTGGTCTATGACCTGATCCTGACAATACTTTACGTCTTCCTGCACATCCGGTGGCTTGCCATCCCGAACCTGCCGCTGGCGCTGTTCGGCACCGGAGTCGGGCTGATGGTGACATTGCGCAACAATGCCGCCTATGCGCGGTGGTGGGAGGCGCGCACGCTGTGGGGCGCGGTGGTGAATCAGTCGCGCAGCTTCGCGCGAAGCCTGATGGCGACGCTGGATGACGCGTCCGAACGCGCAACGCTGGTGCGGCACCAACTCGCCTATGTGCATGCACTGCGGCTGCATCTGCTGCGCCGCCCGGTCATCGAGAAGGTTGCGTCCCTGCTGCCCGAGGAGACGCTGGCCAGGCTGAAATGCGCAGTGAATATCCCGACGGCGCTGCAGATGGAGATGGGAGGGCGGCTGCGCGACGCCTCCGACCGGGGCCTGATCGACAGCATCCGGCTGCAGATGCTGAACGCGCCGCTCTCGGAGCTTGCGAACGCGCAGGGCGGGCTGGAGCGGATCAGGAACACGCCGCTGCCGCGGCATTATTCGCAACTGCCGCAGTTGTTCACGATCGTCTATTGCCTGCTGCTGCCGCTCGGCCTGCTGCCGGACCTTGAGCTTTACACGCCGGTTGGCTCGACGGTGATCGGGTTCATGTTCCTCGCGCTGGACCGGACGGGGCGGTACCTGGAGGAACCGCTGGCGGGGACGGTCCACGACGTGCCGATGCTGGCGATCACGACGACGATCGAGATCGACCTGCTGCAGTCGATCGGGGAAACGGGGATTCCGGCGCCAGTGCAAAGCCGGCGGGGAGTCTTGCCGTGAAGTGGGGAAGGCACCGGCGAGCGAAGGGTTGGCTCCGCGCGCTGTGCCCCAAGGACTGGCTCCGCGCGCTGTGCCCCATCGTCATGGCAGGACTCGATCCGGCCATCTGCACACCGGCGGTGCCGCGGCCGGTTGTGGCATGGCCGTTGGGTAGATGGCCGGGTCGGGCCCGGCCATGACGGGTACCCACACGTACGCACTGTCGGTAGCAACCGCACTGTCGGTAGCAGCAGCTTTCCTCAGAACTTCGATACCCGCGTCTCCTTCGACGTGATGAACTCCAGCAGGGCGGGTTTGCCGGCCTGGGTCTGTTCGATGCCGCGCTGGATGGCGGCCTTGATGTCGCCGGGCTGGGTGATGCGTTCCCCGTAGCCGCCGAAGGCCTTGGCCATGTCGGCGTAGTTGCCGGAGATGTCGGTGGAGCGGTACTTCTCAGTCGAGATCGGCATCACCTTCAGCTCGATCGCCATGGAGAAGTTGTTGAGCAGCACCGAGAGGATGGGGATGCGTTCGCGCACCGCGGTCTCGAAGTCCATGCCGGTGAAGCCGATGGCGGCGTCGCCCCACAGGTTGATGCACAGCTTGTCGGGCTTGGCGAGCTTGGCGCCCATCGCCAGGCCAAGGCCCATGCCGAGCTGGGTGGTCTTGCCCCAGCCGATGTAGGAGAGGGGCTCGGTCGAAACCCAGAAGGGCGAGATCTGGTCGCGCGGGCTGCCGGCGTCGTGGGTGATGATGGTGTTCTTCATGTCCACCGTGTTCATCAGCTCCCAGATGACGCGGTAGGGTGAGAGCGGGGCGTCATTGGAGTTCAGCAGCGGGCGCCACTGCTCCATCCATTCCTCGCGCACCTTGGTGATCTCGGCCACCACGGCGGAGGGGTCGCGGTTGGACTTGATGGTCTGGCGCAGCTCGCCGATCAGGGCGTTCAGGGTGAGCGTGGCGTCGCCGACCAGGCCGATTTCGCTGACCACGTCCTTGTTCAGGTGGTTCGGGTCGAGGGTGGCGTGGATGAAGCGCTTCTTCGGGAACTTGATGCCGAAGTTGGTTTCGGTGAACGAGCAGCCGATGCCGATGATCAGGTCGGCGTTGTGAACGAAATGGTGCACCGGCTTCGGCACGGCGTTGCCGCCGGAGCCGAGGGAGAGCGGATGGTTTTCCGGGAAGGCGCTCTTGCCGCCCAGGCTCGTCGTAACCGGCGCGCCCAGCAGTTCGGCGAACTCCTTCAGCTCGGCCCAGGCCTCGGCCCAGTGGACGCCGGTGCCGGCGTAGATCACGGGGCGCTTGGCGCCGAGGATCGCCGCGGCTGCCTTGCGGACATCAACGGGGTCGGGGCCGTACTTGTGGATGCCGACGGGGGTGTAGTTGATGTCGCCGACCTCGGCGTTCCAGAGGTCGGTGGGGATCTCGACAATCGCCGGACCGCTGCGGCCGTTGCGCAGCGCGCTGAACGCACGGCGCAGGACGTTGCCGATCTCGTCGGGCAGCACGACGGGTTCAGCGCGCTTGGCGACGCCGCGCATTTCCCGCACGGCGCTGTAGTTCGGGTCGATATGGGCGATGCGGCGGGGATAGCCCTGCGGGATCACCAGTAGCGGGACGGATTCGGAATAGGCCTGGGCGACGCCGCCGTAGGCGTTCTCGGTGCCCGGGCCGTGTTGCATGCAGAAGGCGCCGATCCTGCGGCCGGAGGTGACGCGGGAGATGGCGTCGGCCATGTGCAGGCCGATGCGTTCCTGGCGGACGATGACCGGGCGGATGTCCGCCGCGGCGGCGAATTCGAGCAGGTGGTTGACCGGGTAGCCGCAGAGGATCTCGATCCCCTCGCGCTTCATGATGTCCGCGACTGCCTGACCGAGTTTCATACGTTTGTCCCTCCGCACGTGGTCCTTGGGGCGCTGGACGACGCCATGACGCGAACGCTAGGGCCGTGCGGCGGCATTGGCAACCGTGGCGGGGGCAACCTGGCGGGTTCTTCTGGTCGGCGCCGAGCCGCGCTAGGCTTGATGGCGACAACGCACGAGCGAGGGATACAGCATGCCACGCATGACCGGCGGAGACGCCATTGTTGACAG
>DASQVN010000194.1:0-3670 GCA_035640755.1 Rhodopila sp. | reverse complement strand
GCCGCCGCGATCGGGTGCGAGGTGGGGCGCATCGCCAAGTCGCTGATCTTCCGTGCGGCGGACGGCACGCCCGTGCTGGTTGTCGCCTCCGGCACGAATCGGGTGGATGAGAGAAAGGTGGCGGCGCTTCTGGGCCAGAAGATCGCGCGGGCCGACTCTGAGTTCGTACTGCTGCATACCGGCTTTGCCGTTGGCGGCGTCCCACCGGTCGGGCATGCCACTGCCCCGGTCATCTGGCTGGACAAGGATTTGCGCCACTTCGACACGATCTGGGCGGCCGCCGGATCGCCGAACGCGGTGTTCGAGCTGTCGCCCGATGATCTGCGGCGGCTGACCGGCGCCGGCTTTGCCGACATCGCGAAACGGTAGCATGTTGTTGGCATTGCACGCAGCCGCCACGCCAACCCTGCGCGATTGATCTTGCGCGCAGCCGCCACGCCAACCCTGTCCGGTTGCAGCAACTGAAGAATGATCAGACCCGCACCGGCAGGAACAAGGCGACTTCAGTCCCTGTCCCGAGGGCGCTGTGCAGCGTGACATGGCCGCCAGACTGGCGGGCGTAGCCATAGACCTGCGAAAGCCCGAGGCCGCTGCCCTTGCCGGCCTCCTTGGTGGTGAAGAACGGCTCGAACGCCTGCGCCAGGACCGCGTCGGTCATTCCGACTCCGTTGTCGCGTACAGTAACGTGCACGAAACCGCCCGGCTTCGCGTCGGGATTCCGGGCCAGGTCAGCCTGTGTCAGCCTGGCCGGGCCGGTGCTGATGCGCACCTCGCCGCCGGCGGGCATCGCGTCGCGGGCGTTGATCACCAGGTTCAGGATGGCGGCCTGCAACTGCGCCGGATCGGTCCAGCATTTCGGCACATCGTCGGCCAGATCCAGTTTCAGCTGCACGTTTCCCTCGGCGGCCTGCGCCAGGATGGGCCTGAACTCCCGCAACAGGGCGTTGACGTCGACAGGCTCGACCTGGAGCGTCTGGCGCCGCGCGAAGGCCAGCAGGCTGCTGGTCAGCTGCGCCCCCTGCTTCACGGCCTGCTGGGCGTCGAGGATATAGCCGAGCGCCCGCCCTTCGGCCTCGGTGGTGCGGCGGATCAGCTCCAGCTTGCCGCTGACGACCTGCAGCAGGTTGTTGAAGTCATGCGCAATCCCGCCCGTCAGGTGGCCGATCGCCTCGATCTTCTGCGCCTGAAACAGCTCGGCCTCGGCCTTGCGCCGTTCGGCCATTTCGGCGCGCAGCCGGTCATTGGCCTGCATCAGGCTGCGCTGCTCCCGCGTGAGGGCGAGCTGGAGCTGGATACGCTCGCCGAAGCTGCGGTGCGCACGGATGCTTGTGATCGACAGGGCTGTGACGAACACGATGATCATGAACGCCGATACGGTCCTGGTCAGGGATCCCTGCATCAGGAAGGATGCCGCCAGCGGAAGGCTGGCCGGCAGAATGAAGGCCAGCACCGTGGGCAGATGGGACGAGTTCACGGTGACCGACCCGGCGCACATGCCGCCGACAACGAAAGCAAGAAAGAGCTGATAGGTTTCCGCTTCAGGGAACATGGCGGCGACACCGATACCCCACAGCAGGCCGGTTGCCGCGGACCCCAGCACGCTCGCCACAATCCAGGGGCGGCAGTCCGCCCCCTCCGGCCGGCGGCGCAGGAAGGCTTGCCGTATCATGAAGCGGATCCCGGCGATCGCGGTGTTCAGACCCAGCCAGACCGCGAGCGCGCCTGCGCCGACCACCGGGCGCATGACGAGCACGATCAGTGCGGCATTGAGGACGGTGACCAGCAGAGTCAGCCGCGCCTGCTGAAAGACGCAACGTATCCGTTCGGTCTCGATGCGCAGCCTGTCAATATCCACTGTTTCCGCCCCGGCGGGCACCCGGACGGCCGGCCAAGAAGGGGCCGAGTACCCAGGCTAAGTCCTCAACTAAAATTGCTATAGGGTCAAAGAAATTCTCGTTTGCCACCAATACGGGACGCGGTGGTACCGGTTTCTAGTGACATCTGTCGACTGCGGATGAAGCGGTCGGTTCAGACGACGTGGTCGGGGCGCAGCTCGCATAGATGCGCCGTCGCGGTGGTCTCGAACTGGACAGTTGCGTGGCCGATGCGGAAACGTGCGCCTACCTCCTGGGTGATTCGACGGAGCAGCGTGCCGTCGGCATCGGCATCGGTGTGGACCAGGTGCGCAGTCAGGGCGGTTTCCGTCGTGCTCATGGCCCAGATGTGCAGGTCGTGCACTTCGATCACCCCGGGGAGGGAGCGCAGGTAGTCGGAAACCGCCTTGTGGTCGATGCCGGGAGGCACGGCATCGAGCGAGAGGTTCACGGAGTCCCGCAGCAGTGACCAGGTGCCGGCAACAATGACGGCGCTGATCACCAGGCTGACCGCGGGATCGAGCCAGAGCCATCCGGTTGCCATGATGATGCCGCCAGCGACTGCAACGCCGAGGGTCAACAGCGCATCGGCGGCCATGTGCAGGAAGGCGCCCTTGATGTTCAGGTCGTCCTTCCGCCCCGACATGAACAGCAAGGCGGTGCCGCCGTTCACCAGGACGCCGGCGGCGGCGACGATCAGGATGACCACGCCGCCAGCAGGTTCCGGGTCGATCAGGCGGAGGATCGCCTGCCACGCGATCCCGCCGGTAACGACCAGCAGGATGATGGCGTTGGCCAGCGCCGCGAGGATCGAGGACCGGCGCAGCCCGTAGGTATATTGCCCACCCGGCGCGCGCCGGCTGAGGCCCGCTGCCAGCCAGGCCCCCAGCAGGCCCACCACATCGCCCAGGTTGTGGCCGGCGTCGGCCAGCAGCGCGACGGAGTGCGCCGTGACGCCCCAGAATGCCTCGGCCAGTACATAGAGGGTGTTCAGCGCAATGCCGATCGCGAAGGCGCGGCCGAAATCCGCGGGCGCATGATGGTGTCCGCCGATGCCGTGGTGGTCATGGGACTCGCCGCCAGGGTCTCCGTGGTCGTGGTCGTCATGCCCGTGGGTGTGAACGCGGTCGTGAGCCATGGCGACGCTCCGGGAGGGTGGACGGGATGCCCCGCTACAGTATAACATATCGGAACAGGTGTTCCGTTGTTGTGGTATTGGGATATGAGTCCGGGCTTGTCAATCACATCGGCACAAATCGCCGAACTCGCCGAGGTATTCCGGATCATCGGCGAGCCGAGCCGGCTGTCGATCATTCTGGCCTGTCTGGATGGGCCGTTGTCGGTGTCGGACCTGGCAGCCTGCACCGGGCTGTCGGCGAACCTGGTCAGCCATCACCTGCGGCTGCTGCGGGCGATGCGCATCGTGCGGGCGGAACGCCGGGGCCGGCGGGTCTTCTATGCGGCGGCGGACGAGCACGTGCGCAGAATGCTGGCCGACATGGTCGCCCATGTGGCGGAAGTGCCCGACGCTGCGTTCAACGAACGGCGTGGTCCTTCCCTGGGTCCTTCCCTGGCGGACGACGCAAACCGGCTGTAGGCTCACGGCCTGCCAAGCAGGAGAACGCCACGATGAAGTTGCTGAGCTTCCGCCGCCCTGACGGCACCGAAAGCTGGGGCATTGTGAAGCAGGAGGGCGTGATCGACATGGCCAGCCGCGCGCCGCGGCTGAAGCACGCGCTGTGGGCCATGACCTCGCTGGCCGAGGAAGCCGCCGGCCACGCCGACTTCCGGCTGGA
>DASQVN010000193.1:0-2093 GCA_035640755.1 Rhodopila sp. | reverse complement strand
AAGGGTCCGGGCCACCAGTTGCACTCCGCAACGCGAATTGAACCAATAGCATAACGACAGGCTTTGACATTGGTTGTCCGCCGCCGCTACGCCTAGTCTGAGAGCGTGATTTACGCCGCCGGGCTGTTCAGGCGATCACCTTGAGGGCCGATCACCTTTGGGGGGGCCGGTCACGCTCTGGGGTAAGCGAAGCAGGGACTGCGCATGCAAGCAACCGCCATTGTGCTGGCCGCTGGGCTGGGCACCCGGATGAAATCGTCGCTGCCCAAGACGCTGCACCGCCTGGCCGGACGGTCGATGCTGCGGCACCTGCTGGGAAGCTGCGAAGAGGTGTTCGACCGGATCGTCGTGGTGCTGGGGCCGGAGATGGAGCAGGTGGCGCGGGAGGCGGTGCCGCATGTCTGCGTCGTGCAGCACGAACGGCTCGGCACGGCGCACGCGGCCCTGCAGGCGGCGGCGCATTTCGGCGACGGGCAGGTCGCAATTCTGTATGCCGACAGCCCGCTGATCCGGCCGGCGACACTGCGGCGGCTGCTGGCGGAGCATGCGCCGGACGGGCTGTCGCTGCTGGCGTTCCGGCCGGATGATCCGGGGCGGTATGGGCGGGTAATCAGCGGGGCGGACGGGCTGGTGCAGCGGATCGTTGAACATGCCGACGCTTCGGAGGCGGAGCGGACTGTCGATCGGTGCAACGCGGGCGTGCTGTGCAGCGCGGCGGCGGCGATGCGGCGATGGCTGCGGGCCGTACGCAACGACAATGCCAAGGGCGAGTACTACCTGACCGATGTGGTGGCGCTGGCGCGGGGCGAAGGATGCGCGGTGCGGGCGGTGGAGGCGCCGGCGGATGAGGTTGCCGGGGTGAACAGCCGCAGCGAGCTGGCGAAGGCTGAGGTGGTACTTCAGGGCTGGCTGCGGGAACGCTGGATGGAGGCCGGGGTGACGATGGTCGATCCGCCATCCGTGTTCCTCTCGGCGGATACCGAGCTGGCGGCGGATGTGGTGATCGAGCCGAATGTGGTGTTCGGGCCGGGGGTCAAGGTGGCGGGCAACGTCACGATCCGGGCGTTCAGCCACATCGAGGGGGCCTCGATCGGCCCCGGCAGCATCATCGGGCCGTTTGCCCGGCTGCGGCCGGGGGCGACGCTCGGGCAGGATGTGCATGTCGGCAATTTCGTCGAGGTGAAGGCGGCGGAGCTGGCGGCCGGGGTGAAGGCGAATCACCTGAGCTATATCGGCGACGCCTCGGTGGGGGCGCGGACGAATATCGGGGCGGGGACGATCACCTGCAATTATGACGGCGCGAAGAAGCACCGGACGGTCATCGGGGCGGATGCGTTCATCGGCTCCGACGTGTCGCTGGTGGCACCGGTCAGTGTGGGTGACGGCGCCTATGTGGCGACGGGCAGCGTGATCACCGAGAACGTGGAGCAGGATGCGCTCGCGATCGCGCGCGAGCGGCAGGTGCAGAAACCAGGACGCGCGGCCGCGATGCGCGCAGCCCGAAAGGAGTCCCGCTGATGTGCGGCATCGTTGGTGTGGTTGGCGCGAAGCCGGCGGCTCCAATCCTGCTGGAGGCGCTGCGGCGGCTGGAATACCGGGGCTATGACAGCGCCGGGATCGCGACGCTGGTGAACGGGCATATCGACCGGCGGCGCGCGGAAGGGAAACTCGGGAATCTGGGCGCGCTGCTGGAGCGGAATCCGCTGCCGGGCACGACCGGGGTCGGGCATACGCGCTGGGCCACGCATGGCGCGCCGACCGAGAGCAATGCGCATCCGCATGGCACGGCGCGGGTGTCGCTGGTGCATAACGGCATCATCGAGAACCATGCGGAGCTGCGGACGGAGCTGGAGGCAGCGGGGCAGGTCTTCAGCACGGAGACCGACACCGAGACGGTGGCGCAACTTGTCGATCTGAACCTGCAGCGGGGCATGGGGCCGATCGAAGCGGCTGGCGCGGCGCTGCGGCGGCTGGAGGGAGCGTATGCGCTGGCGATGATCTTCGCTGGCCATCCCGAGCTGATCGTCGGGGCACAGCATGGCGCGCCGCTGGCGGTCGGGCTCGGCGAGGATGAGATGTTCGTCGGCTCCGAT
>DASQVN010000192.1:0-2561 GCA_035640755.1 Rhodopila sp. | reverse complement strand
CGCCCGGCGGCCGACCGTTCCCTGAGGCCGATCTGCCATCGAGCTCGTTCATGATGGCGGAGCCACGGCCAAGGGTGGTGGCAGACCGCCGCTAATTGCGCGATTGCGGTATCAAGCTTTCGGTCGGCACCGGCGCATCCCGCCGCAGCAGCCCCTGCTGCTTCAGCTCGTCCCATAGGGCCGCGGGGATCGGGTGGCGGAAGGCGGCGACATTCTGCGTCACCTGCTCGGGCGTCAGGCCCCCGGGTATCACCGAGGCGACGGACGGATGGCCAAGCGGGAACTGCAGTGCGGCGGCGGCCAGGGGTACGTTGTGGCGGGAGCAGACGGCCTCGATCCGTGCGACCTTGGCCAGTACCTCGGGTGATGCGGGCTGATAGGCGTAGCGCGCGCCCTGTACCGCGCCGGTGGCCAGGATGCCGGAGGCGAAGACCGCGCCGATGACGAAGCCGATGCCCTTCTCGACGCAGCGGGGAAACTCGTCATCCAGCACGTCCTGGTCGAGCAACGTGTAGGGCATGGCGACCAGGAAGAAGTCAAGGTCGATCAGGTCGAGAAAGCGGCGGATCATCCCCATCTCATTGATCCCGGCCCCGAAGCCGCCGATGCGGCCGGCGGCGCGCAGTTCCTCAAGCGCGCGGGCGCCGCCGTTGTGCAGCTCGGTCAGCAGCGCGTCCACGCGGGCCTGGCTCTTGTGGTAGCCGAGGTCGAGGTCATGGATCAGCAGCAGGTCGATACGCGGCAGGCTAAGGCGCTGGAGGCTGTCCTCGAAGGCGCGCATCACCCCGTCGTAGCTGTAGTCGAAGCGCACGTGGAACGGCAGGCCGCCGGACCAGGGGCCGCGGTCGAACGACTCGCCGTCGTGCACCGGGTGCATGATGCGGCCCACCTTGGTCGAGAGCACGAAATCGCCCCGTCGGCGGCGGTACAACGCTCGGCCGAAGCGGTGCTCGCTCTGCGTCAGGCCGTACCAGGGGGCGGTGTCGTAGTAGCGGATGCCGGCGTTCCAGGCGGCATGCAGGGTGGCCATGGCCTGCTCCTCAGGGATGATCTCGAACAGGTCGCCGAGGGGGGCGCCGCCGAAGCCGAGCTGGGTCAGTTCGACGTGGGTGCGGCCGAGGCGGCGGCGGGCGAACGGGTCCATCGGTATCCTCCCTTCTGTCTGCGGGGACGGTAGGGGCCGGGGGGAACGGGCGGCAAGGCCGGCTCTTTACCGCCGCCGGCCGGCCTGCAACGGTGGGGCGGAGGAAAGGACGCACATGGACCAGATGATCCATATCCTGGATGCGGCGAAATTCCGCGACCCGCTGGTCACGGCGAAGGGCGAGGCGCGGGCGCGGGTGGCGCTGCGGGCGCTGGAGACGCTGTGGTTCAACACCGGCACGCTGTGCAACCTGACCTGCCGGCATTGCTACATCGAGTCCTCGCCGCGCAACGACCTGCTGGCGTATCTGACGCTGGCGGACGTAGCGCCCTACCTGGACGAGATCGCGCGCGACGGGCTGCCCACGAAACTGATCGGCTTCACGGGCGGGGAGCCGTTCATGAACCCCGAGCTGATTGCCATGCTGCAGGCGGTGCTGTCGCGCGAGCTGGATGCGCTGGTGCTGACCAATGCGATGAAGCCGATGCGCAGGCGGCGGGCGGAGCTGCTGACGTTACGCGAACAGTACGGCGACCGGCTGACCATCCGCGTCTCGATCGACCATTACGATCCGGCGGTGCATGAGCAGGAACGCGGGCGGCGAAGCTGGGCGCCGGCGCTGGAGGGGCTGGTCTGGCTGGCCCGCAACGGGTTTCGGGTGGATATCGCCGGCCGGCGCTTCTCAGGCGAGGATGAACCAACCCTGCGCGCCGGCTACGCTCGGCTGTTTGCGGAGCACGGCGTTCCTGTTGATGCGTACGACCCGGTCCGGCTGATGCTGTTCCCGGAGATGGACCCGTCGCGCGACGTGCCCGAGATCACCACCGCCTGCTGGGGCATCCTGCACAAGTCGCCGGACGACGTGATGTGCGCCAGCGCGCGGATGGTGGTGCGGCGGAAGGACGCCCCTGCCCCGGCCGTGCTGGCCTGCACGCTGCTGGCCTATGATCCGCGCTTCGAGATGGGAGCGACGCTGCGGGAGGCCTCGGCGTCGGTGGCGCTGAACCACCCGTTCTGCGCGTCCTTCTGCGTGCTGGGCGGCGCTGCTTGCAGCCGTTGAGCCAGGAGGGTGCTGAAGCGTTCGGCGCCCTCTGGGTTCAGGTGGCAGAACTGATCGCCGAAGTAACGGTTGGGCCAATGCGCGGGAGTGTCCGTGATGACGTGGAACCGGGTGTAGCGGCGTTCGTATGACGCGAGGTAGGCGCGGAACCGCTCCCGCACAGCCTGGGGTTCGGCGTTCCAGGTGGCGTCGTTCACCGGCATGGCGAGAAACACCGTGTCGATGCCGAGGCTGTCGAGCAGGCTGAGCAGGCGGTTGAAACCGTCATCAAGGATCGGCAGCGGCTGGAAGGCGGCGAGGTGCCCCTCGGCGGCGACGGTATCGGAGCCGGATTGCATGCCAAAATAGTATTGGCCG
>DASQVN010000191.1:0-6199 GCA_035640755.1 Rhodopila sp. | reverse complement strand
GCACGATCGCGGCCTTGATCAGCAGCCCCGTCGCCACCAGGCAGAACGCCCCGGCGATGACCGCGTCCCCCTGATGCGCCGCCACGCTTTGCGCCAGCGCGGAAAAATCGAGCGCCCCGGCCCGCGCATAGATCAGCCCGATGCCCATCAGCATCAGGTAGCCGCCGATCCCGTTCATGACGGTAAAGTTCAGCGCCCCCTCCAGCGCCGAGGCCTCCAGCCGATACCCGGTCAACGCGAACCCGGCGACGCCCATCACCTCGAACCAGACGAACATGTTGAACAGGTCATGCGTCAGCGCGAAGCCCAGCAGCCCCGCCAGGAACAGCAGCATCAGCACGTGGAAGTGGGCGTGCGTCGCCTCGAAATACCCCCAGGCGAACACGAACGTTGCGGCGAACAGCGCCGCGGCCAGCAGGCCGAACGCCGCGCCGTAGCGGTCGATCACGAAGTCGATGCCCAACGTCGGGCCGCCGGGCACCGGCTGCCAGCCGCCGAACCAGTAGGTCACCGGTGCCGCCAGGTGCACCAGCATCCAGCCGCAGATCGCGGCAATCATTACTGCGGTGAGCGTCGCCACCGCATCGGGCACCCCTGACGGCCAGACATGCGCCAGCATCAGCAGCACGGCCGCCACGGCAAGCGGCAGCGCGACCGGCAGCGGCGTCAATGCCTCGATCATCGCTGCATCGCCGCCTCCGCCATCATTGCATCGGCCGCATTCGCTCGGGGTCAAGCGTCGCCTTGCGCTTGTGCACCTGCACGCACATTGCCAGCAGCAGTGCCGAGACGGTCGCGCCGACCACGATGTCGGTCAGCACCAGCGCCTGCACCACCGGGTCAACCGCCGGCGTGCCTGGCGGATGGGAGTAGAAGATCGGCGGCCCCGCCCCCCAGCGGTAGCCGACGCACAGCAGCACGACATAGGTGGCCGACTGCACCACGGACAGGCAGCCGACCAGATGCACATAGTTCCGGCTGGTGACAATGCCGTACAGCCCGATCCCCAGAAGCCAGGCCGCCACGCACCACGGAAGCAGGGAGGTCATGACACACCGTTACCCTTCCGGTTCCGGCGCGCGGGTTTCCTCCAGGAACTCCAGCAGCACCAGGGAGAATCCCGCCATCACCGCGCAGGCCACGCCGGCGTTCACGATCTGCATCAGCCCGCCCGAGAGCATGTCGCGGAAGCGCCCGTACGGCAGCACGTTCTGCAGGAACGCCGCCCCGGTCAGCATCGGCACGAGTCCGGCCAGGGCGAACACCAGTGCGCCGCCGCCCTCGCACGCCTCCAGCCAACGCGTGCGCATCAGCCGGCGCCAGCCTTGATAACCTTCCCCCAGGAACAGCAGCAGCAGGCCGGAGGCTATGATGACCCCGCCCTGGAACCCGCCGCCCGGCGTGACCATCGCATGCAGCACGACATAGAGCCCGAACATCATGGTGAACGGTCCCATGACTCGCCCGATCAGCATCACCGCCTCGGTACGCCGCGGCAGCGGACGACCCGGCAGCACGCCGGGTTCGGCGGTCAGCGACTCGCCGCGCGCCCCGCGCAGCAGCATCGCCGTGCCGGTAACGGCGCAGACCAGCATGAACTCCTCGCCCAGCGTGTCGAAGCCGCGGTAGTCGAAGTTCACCGCGCTGACGCTGTTGCTCACGTGCCGCTGTGCCGGCGCATCGCGGTTGATCGCATCGCCATAGGGCAGGGGATGGCCGCCGAACGCGGGCATCGCGCGCACCACCGCGCCCACCGGGCCCAGCAGCAGCAGGGCGCCCACGGCGAACAGCACGATCCGCAGCCGCCGCATCAGGGCGGCTCCGTCCGGTCGGTGCGGATGCTGGTCAGCGCCACCAGGAACAGGAGCGGCAGCGCCACCGTGCCGACCGCAAGCTCGGAAAACGCCACGTCCGGCGCCTGCAGCGCGCTGAACAGCAGCGTCAGCACCAGGCCGTTCGCCGCGATCGCCAGCACCTGCCGCCGCGGTTCACGCGTCAGGACCACCCCGGTGCCCGCTGCCGCCGTCATCAGCAGCAGCATCCACAGCAATACCGTCATGTCCGGTTACTCCCATCTTCCCGCCATGCCATTGCGCGGCTGACCGCATGCGACAATGCCGAGCCGTTCACCAGCACCAGCAGTACCACCAGCACGATCTTCCACGCCCGGTCTGAAGTGCCGTCGGCCAGGAACGCGGCCAGCACCGCCAGCACACCGCCCGCCGCCGCGATGAACGTCGCGCAGTGCAGCCGATCATAGGGTGACGACAGGCGCACGAACCCAAGGCAGCCGATCCAGACCGCCACGACCAGCGCAGAGAGGCACGCGGCGATCACAGCCAACGCTCGATAAAGAAGGCGAACATCAACGTCCCCGGCAGCGACAGCGCGGCGAGCGTCAACGGCAGGTCGATCAGCGAGTCCTGGTCGAACGCGAAGCTGCACAGGACCAGCGCCAGGATCGTAACGTTGGTTGCGACCTGCACGGCCACCAGCCGGTCCGCCAGCCGCCCCCGCACGGCAACCCAGAGCGGCGCCAGCAACGGCGGCAGGCAGGCAGTCACCGCGATCAGCCACGGGTTCATTGCCGCTGCACCGCTAGCCGATGGATCAGCAGCGTATTGCCCTGCACCAGGTCCACCACATACCGGTTCGGCGCGAAGGAAGCCGCGAGCATCTGCGCCGCCTGCTCGCTCGCCGGGTCATGGCCCGCCAGGTCATGACCCATGGGCCGGATGGCCTGACGCTCCAGAACCCCGGTCCCGGGCCGCGGCCGCACGAGGTGCCAGCCCACCAGCACGATATCTTTCGGCACTGCTGCCAGCGCCCGTGCAACTGGGGGCAGCCAGACCCTCGGCGGCAGACGGAATGTGTGCCTCGACCCGGCCCGCACTGCGGCCGATAGGGCCGTGCCGGCCGCACCCGTCAGCACCGCGGCCACCAGCTCATCCGTGGAGGCTTGGCCGACAAGCAGCAGATAGAGCCCGGACAGCGTGGCCCAGGTCAGGAGGATGCGCATGGCGGCGATGGGCATGACGGCTGGGGCAGAGATCATACTATCTTCAGAACCCTTCCGAGCGGCCGGCCGTTCCGTTTTCTTGCGCGAACGTGAAGGCTCAATGCGACGCGTCTCGACCCATGGCGCAGCGGCCATCGAAGCCGCCGGGTCACGACTTCAGGCTGTCGGAGCGGAACGGCCGGAGCTGAAGAACCCGCAGTGTGCAACGGCGTAGTTTGCCCAGCTGGTTACGCGATCTTTACTTTCACGTTGAGGCGTAGCCGGCCACGGTATCCTGGCCACCACGTTCTGGCACCGCACTCTCATCGAGGAGTCATTGCGCATGAGGGGTGCGCGGGGGCACTCCGGCACAGCAGCCATCAACCTCACGTTCGTGTTGTACGGGCGCGTCGTACGGGTGCGGGGTCGCGCTGGCCGCCTGACCTAGGCGGTTCCTGATCGGACCGATGCGGCGCCACAGCACGTTGACACCATCGTCCGGGCAAAATGCAGGCGATATATGGGCTTCGAAATAATCACCAATGAAACAAGACTTTCCGAGATTGCCGCAGAATGGGACGATTTGCATGGCCGCGCGGCCCGGTTTCCGTTCGCTGACCCGGCGACGTTCATTCCGTGGTGGCAGCTCCGGGGCAAGCCGGCCGGCTGCCGGCTGCATATCGTTACTCAGCGCAGCGGTGGACGGCTGGTCGCGCTGGCGCCGCTGGTCGTCGCGCGACGCCATGGCTTCCGGTTCCTGGAGTGGGGCGGCAACGAGCTCTACGACTACTGCGATACCCTGGCCGTCGATGATGCCGCGGACCAGGCGCTGTGGAGTGCCGTTCGTCATACCCGGCTCTATGATTTCGGCCTGTTGCGGGACGTGCATCCGGGCGCTGTCTGCCGACGCGCGCTCAGCTCCTTCGCACAGCGGATGCCAGGCAAGCGCATACCGCAGATCCGCCTTGGGTTCCCATCGAGCGCGGCCTGGATGGAAACCCTTTCACCATCGACGCGATCCTATTACCGGCGCGCGGAGCGCAGGCTGCAGAAGCTCGGGCCGCTTCGTTTCGAAGTCTGCCGTGCGAGGCCTGTGCCCGGCCATATCCTGCACATCCTGTTGCAACAGAAAATCAAGTGGCTGCGGGCAAATCGCGAACGGTCCTGGATGAGCGACGAGACAACCGACAGCGCCGCCTTGTTGAGCCACATCGCCGAGGCGGCCGCGGATGCGGGATGCCTGCATCTGAGCTGGCTGGACTGCGGCGGCAGCATCATCGCCGCGCATTTCGGGCTGGAGCACCAAGGCGTGCTCCACTGGTATATACCAAGCTATGACATGGACTGGGGTAAGTATGCGCCCGGTCGACTGCTGCTGCTGAAACTCATCGCATGGGCCATTGACCATGGCCTGTCCGGCTTCGACTTCATGCGTGGCGACGAACCCTACAAGTCCCGCCTCGCCAATACCCACCAGCAGTTGAGCGACTTCGTCTTTGCCAGCTCGTACGTCGCTCGGCTCGCCGGCCCGTGGCTGATTCCCTGGTACGCGCGGCGCCACGCCGACCTGCCCGCCGAACGCGCCGAGCCGGCCGATCTGGTGTCGGAGGACCTGTGACATGCGCTTCATGACGGCGAACCGTCCGTTGGCGTGCGTAATGGGGGACATGGATCTGGTGCGGCCGCTGGGCCTCGCCGGCATCCGCTGCGCCGTTGTCACGCCATCCGACGGCCTGCCACAGTTCTCGCGTTTCGCGGCAGAGACGATCTTCTGGCCTGATGAGGAGATTGCCGACGGCGCCGAAGCCCTGCTCGACCGGCTGGTGCAATTCGGCACACGCCAGCCATCACGGCCGGTACTGTTCTACGAGCAGGATGCTCAATTGTTGTTTGTCTCCCGTCATCGGGACACGTTGTCGGAGGCCTTCCGGTTCGTTGTCGCCGACCGCTCGCTGGTCGAGGATCTGGTGGACAAGGGCCGCTTCCAGATGCTCGCGGAACGCCTGAAACTGCCGGTGCCGCAGGGATGCCTCGTGCATTCGGCCGCAGGTTCGCTGCCGCCTGGGCTCGATCTGCGCTTTCCTGTGGTGGTCAAGCCGCTGTGGCGCCGCACCTCGTGGGCCGAGGCGGCAAAGGTGGTCCAGGTCGATACGCCGGACGCGCTTCGCGCAGCCTGGCCGCGCTGGGCCGAGCGGGATGTCGATCTCATCATACAAGAAATGATACCTGGAGACGAGACGCATATCGAAAGTTACCACGTCTATGTCGATGCACAGGGCATGATCGCGGGCGAGTTCACCGGGCGAAAGATCCGGACCTTTCCCACCGCGCATGGATACAGCACGGCGCTGACCATCACCGCCGCCGACGATGTGGCCGCCCTCGGCCGCCGCCTGTGCGCCGAACTCGGCTTGCGCGGCGTTGCCAAGTTCGACTTCAAGCGTGATCCGGAGGGCCGGCTTCACCTGCTGGAGGTCAATCCGCGTTTCAACCTCTGGCACCACCTGGGCGCCGTTGCCGGCGTGAACCTTCCGGCGCTGGTCTTCGCCGACCTGGCGGGGCTGCCCCGGCCGGCCGCCAGGCTCCGCCGGGTGGGTGTGCGTTGGTGCCGTTTCACCGAAGACTGGCGCGCGGCGCGGGAGGGCGGCATGCCGTTCCGCACCTGGCTGCCGTGGGCCTTGAGCTGCGAGGCGACGTCGCTGACGTGGGACGATCCGATGCCGTTTGCCCAGGCGCTTTGGCGGGCCGTTGCCGCCCGCGTCGCGAACCGCCTGCCGTCGATGGTCTGGCATAGCCACAGCGCGGTATCGTCGAGATGAGGCTCGCCATCATCTCCGACATCCACGCCAATCTGGAGGCATTGCAAGCCACGCTGCACCGGATCGAGAGGGATCGTGCCGACCGGATCGTCTGCCTTGGGGATATCGTGGGCTATCACGCAAACCCGCTGGAGTGCGTGGAGGAAATCCGGCGCAGCGACGCGCTGTGCGTGGCAGGAAATCACGACCGGGCGGTATGCGGCCAGATCGCGACCGACGGGTTTTCCCGCACCGCGGCCCATGCCGTCGCCTGGACCCGGCCCAGGCTCAACGCTGACGCACTCGACTTCCTTGCGGCTTTGCCGCTGACCCGCTGCGTCGGGCCGCATCTGATCGCGGTGCACGGCGCATTGCATCCGCTTGTGGGCCAGGAGATCGTGCG
>DASQVN010000190.1:0-3197 GCA_035640755.1 Rhodopila sp. | reverse complement strand
CGACGGAAACGCCGCCTCGTCCGCCGGCGAAAGCTGCTCGAGTTCCCGCTTGCTGAGAAAGCTGCCCATAGTGTCCCCCCTGTTGTCGTGCCCCCTGTTGTTGGGAGGGCAACGCATCCGCACGGCGGGATTGTCAGGACGGAAGTCGCTGACTCCCGCTCGCTTTCGATATTGTCAGGCAGGAACTATGGCATCCAGCCGGGAAGCGCTGTCAAGCGCTGATACATGTGGGCCGCACCAGCCATTCCGGTCAGGCCGCCACCGCAACCCGGCGTCGCGCGATCCGCAGCACCAGCACGGCCGCCATCAGGCACGCAAGCCCGCTGGCGAGGAACGCCGGCACATAGCTGCCGGTCAGGAACCGCGTCTCGCCCGCGGCAAACGCCGCCAGCGCGCCGCCGATCTGGTGCCCCGCGACAATCCACGACACGATCACCGGCGCATCCTTTCGCCCGAACACCTCGTTGGTCAGCGCCACCGTCGGCGGCACCGTCGCCACCCAGTCGAGCCCGTAGAACACCGCGAAAATCGACAGGCTGACGATGTCGAAATCGGTGAACGGCAGGATCGCCAGCGACAGTCCGCGCAGCCCGTAGTACCAGAACAGCAGCATCCGTGAATCGAACCGGTCGGTCAGATGGCCCGACACCGTCGTGCCGATCAGGTCGAACACCCCCATTGCCGCAAGCAGGCTCGCCGCGCTCACCGCGGGGATGCCGTGGTCGATGCAGAACGGGATCAGATGCGTCGCCACCAGCCCGTTGGTGGAAAACCCGCAGACCGCAAAGCTGATGAACAACAGCCAGAAGTCCACCGACCGCATGCCGCGGACCAGCCCCGAGACCGCGATCGCGATCGGGTTGCCCGAAGGGGGCGGCACCGCCACCACCGCCCGCGCTCCGAACGGCGGCAGCCCGATCGCCGCCGGGCTTTCCGGCAGCAGCACAAGCACCACCGGGATCAGCGCCAGGATCACCAGTGCAACGACTACCGGCACGCTGTGCCAGCCATACGGTCCCACCAGGCTCGCCAGCAGCGGCAGGAACACCAACTGCCCGCTGGCATTGCTCGCCGTCAGCAGCCCGACCACCAGCCCCCGGCGCGCCTGGAACCAGCGATTGGCGATGGCCGTCGCCAGCCCGACCATCCCCGCGCCCGAGCCCAAGCCCACCAGCACACCCCATGTGAGGTAAAGCTGCCAGACCTCGGTGATCACGCTGCTCAGCCCGGCCCCGGCCACCAGCAGCAGCATCGAGGAGACGATCGTCCAGCGCATGCCGATCACCTGGATCAGCCCCGCGGCAAACGGGCCGACCAGCCCGAAAAGCAGGATGTTCAATGAGATGGCGCCGGAAATGACGGCGGCGTTCCAGCCGAACGCCTGCTGCAGCGGCACGATCAGCACCCCCGGCGCCGCCCGCACGCCGACCGAGGCCAGGATCACGGTGAACATCACCGCCACGACGATCCAGGCATAGTGCACCCGACCCGCCAGCAGGCGCGCCAACAACCTCACCGTCATCCCTTGAACTCCTGCGCCGGTGTCGCCACCATGACGATCGTCATCCGGACCTGAAGGGAGAATATGACGGCCGTCATAAAAAGCAAGCACCCGGCGCCCGAGACGGGCTCGAAACGGGCGGAAACCCGCCAGCGCATCCTCGATGCCGCCGGCCGCCTGTTCCGCGCCCACGGTGTCGACGGCATCGGCATCGATGCGGTGATGAAGGAGGCCGGACTGACCCACGGCGGCTTCTACCTGCACTTCCCCTCCAAGGAGGCCCTCGCCGCCGAGGTCGCCCAGTCCCTCCTGCAATCCGCCGCTCGGCGGTGGGCGGAGACCGGCGCCGCCGCGGTGCCGGAAGCCGCCCTGCGCCAGATTGTCGGGCAGTACCTGGATGCCGATCGCGTCGCCGCCGGAAAATGCTGCATGTTGACGATGCTGGGGCCCGATGTTGCGCGCCGGCCGGCATCGCGGGACGCCATCGGCGGCGCGCTTCGCTCCATGCTGGACACACTCTCGCGCTGCCTGCCGGACCACGCGCCGGAGCGCGCGATGGCCGCGCTCTCCACCATGGTCGGGTCCGTCGTGCTGGCGCGCCTGGCTGATGATCCTGCCCTGTCGTCCGCCTTCCTGGATGCGGCGCGACGCGCGGTCCTGCTGGACGATGGCTCCGGGAACGACCCCAGGGATGACACAGTCAACGCTTCGGCATCGCAAGCGGAACCGCACCCGGCCTGACTAGCGCCCCACTGGCGCCCCGCTCAGGCCGCCACATATCTGTTGCGATCCAGCCAAGGACAGATCCTATGCGTTCGGCAGTGACAGGATTGTTGATGGTCGCATGCGCTGCCGCCTGCACCCCGATCCCGGCCAGCCAGCGCCCCGCCATGCTGCCGCCCGGCCTGTACGGCGTGTATGAGGACAACGACACCGGCGCCATCAACCAGTCGGCCTGGGCCTTCGCCTCCCCCGCCAACCTGCGCAACAACCCGGTGGACGCCATCAAGGCCGTCATCGCGCTGGAATACCTGCCGGCCGAGCTGCGGCAGAACCCGCGCTGGGTCGGCATGGACCGTGCCATCTCCACGCGCATGGACCAAGCCCGCGCCCAGGTCGAGCAGATCCTCGGGATCAACCCGAACGCCCCACGGCAACTCGTTGTCAACGCACTGGTCGCGGCCGCCTGGGACCTTCAGACAGGCAACCAGCAGGCAGCCATGCAGGCGCTCCGCTCGCCGGTCTTCACCCTGCCGCCCGAGCGCACCCTCGCGATCCTGTCGGACCTGCCTTACGTGCAGGAAGCCAACCTCGCCACCTCCCGCGCCCTCGCCCAATCCTTCCCCGGCGACGGCCCGCGGAGCTGAGGGCCCTGTCGTTGGCCAAGCGGCATATCTTGCCTCATTGGCCAATTCCTGCTACCCAACCAGAAGACGGTGGCCTTACGGCCACCGTCCTCCGGCTGGGCTAGAGGCGGATCGAGAGGGCACCCTTGATCCGCCTTTTGCCCCACCGGAAGTCCCATTTGATGCTGATACGCATCTCAGTTTCCTCCGGTTACCCGCAGCATCATTGCTGAAGGCGTACGAACAGTACGCAGGGGCGGAGCCTTTGCCGAGTCGAAAGTTGTAAATTGCTGGCAAAGCACAACCTTCGATAGCTTAGCGTGCCAACCGCTTGCAGCGGGCGCCGCCAA
>DASQVN010000189.1:0-7056 GCA_035640755.1 Rhodopila sp. | reverse complement strand
CGCGGATGCCGACAAGACGGTTTCGGACCTGTATGGGATGGTGCACCCGGAGGCTGACCCGACCATCACCGTGCGCAGCGTCTTCGTCATCGACCCGGCGAAGAAGGTGCGGTTGATCCTGACCTATCCGCCCAGCACCGGCCGGAACTTCGACGAAATCCTGCGTGCGATCGACAGCCTGCAGTTGACCGATGCACACAAGGTTGCGACCCCGGTGAACTGGACCAACGGCCAGCCGGTGATCATCGTGCCGTCGCTGTTGGACGAGGCGGCCAGGGAGAAGTTCCCGGGCGGGTGGAAGACGCTGAAACCGTATCTGCGGATCGTCGATCAGCCGAAGCTGCCGCACGAGGCGTAGAGCGCGAGCGGGGCGCCGGCTGGTTCATCGACCTCGCGCGCAACCGCGTGTTGCCACCCTTTGACAACCCTGCGCGTGGTTACATCGGCGGCACCAGTCCGTCCTTGCCGACCCCGATGCGCGTCGCGGTCAGGCCTTCGTCCGCGGCCTCGTCCGCAGTGACGAAGACATGCGCGCCGGGACGCAGCATGTCGCGGGAGCCGGACTCGAAGGTCACGACCGGCGCTCCAGGCGGTACGTAGATCCTCTGCTCGCCGTCTTTGTAGGCCAGCGTCAGGGTTCGGCCGTCGGCCACCTTGACGTCGCCGACGGTCCCGTTGGTCATTGTGCTCTGGGGCGCGAGGTCCCAGGGGCGGTGGCCCTCTCCGGCGCCGCGCATGGATTCGGGGAAGACATGGACCTCTAGCGCCTTCAGCGTGCCGTCGGGTTGCGGCACGGCGGTGGTGCCGATGAAGGCGCCGGGCTCGATGGCCGATACCTCGGTCGGCACGACCTCGGTTACGCGCAGATCGCTCGCCAGCTTCAGGTTCAGTTTCTCGCCGGTGCGCGTGGTGATGCGCATGGTGTCCTGGCTGACGGAGTCGATCTGCCCGCGCAGGCGTCGGGTCGCGGACGGCTGGGACCGGCCGGTACGGGTGGCGGCCAGGCTTGCTGCGGCCAGCAGCGTGCGTCGTGTCAGGCGCATGGAACGTCCTGTGTCCCTCGGCTGGTTTGTCCCTCGGCTGGGGCGAACGTAGTCTCGTCGGCATCTGTCAGCCAAGGGGGACGAGGATGATTGTCATAACCACCGAACATGCCGGACATGACCCCGAGGCGTTCACGCTGGAGGGCGAGCGGCGCTACTGGGAGGTGCCGGCGCGCGCCGATGCACTGCTGGCGGCGGTGCGGGCGTATGGGCTGGCGGCGCGCAAGTCCGGGGATGGGGATATGGCGCCAATCACCCGGGTGCATGATGCCGGGTATCTGCGGTTCCTGGAGACGAGCTTTAGCCGCTGGCAGGAACTGCCGGGCGCGCGGCCGATCATCCGCGCGCCGGCCTATGCCAACAGGCATTTCACCAGACGGCCCGAGGGAGTGGCCGGGCAGGCGGGGTGGTATCTGAGCGCGATCAGCTCGCCCATCGTCGCCGGCACCTGGCGCGCGGCGCTTGGCGCGGCGTGGGCGGCGGTGGAGGCGGCGGACCTGGTGCTGGACGGGGCGCCGTTTGCCTATGCGCTGTGCCGGCCGCCGGGCCACCACGCACACACCGACATGGCGGCCGGGTTCTGCTACCTGAACAATGCGGCAATTGCGGCGCAGCGGATGCTGGACAAGGGGGGCGGGCCAGTCGCGATCCTCGACTTCGACGTGCACCACGGCAACGGCACGCAGCAGATCTTCTATGCCCGCGACGACGTGTACTACGTATCGGTGCACGGTGATCCGGCCTGGCTGTATCCGTGGTTCGCCGGATACGCCGATGAGACGGGGCAGGGGCCAGGACTGGGCTGGAACCTGAACCTGCCGCTGGCCCCGCGGACCGGGAATGAAGGGTTTGTATCGGCGGTCGGGCGAGGGGTGGAGGCGCTCGCGGCGAAGCATCCGTCGGCGCTGATCGTGTCGGCCGGGTTTGATGCGCAGGCGGGCGATCCGGCAGCCGACATGGCGGTGGATGCCGACGGATTCGCGGCGATCGGGCGGCAAATCGCTGCGCTGGAGCTGCCGACGGTGCTGATCCAGGAAGGCGGTTACCTGGTCGAGCGCCTCGGCGCCAACCTGACATCATTTCTGGACGGCCTGGGCGTTCCGCGCGGCTGAACGGGCGGCTGCCGGCGTCACCACGGAGGACACGGAAGCAGGCAGAGAGCCGCGGAGGGATCAGGACTCGATGCGGACGTACTCGAAGTCGCCGGGCATGTTGTCGATGCCGTGGCGGGGCGGGGCGATCCAGTTGGCGTACTGGCCGCGGCCCCAGACGGGCTTCATCAGGCTGGCGACGAACAGGTTGTCGTCATCCGACGGCAGCATGGTCAATTGCTGTTTCGCCCAGTCCTCGGCGGACATCAGGTTGCCCCTGGTGTCGGCGTGCACGGCGCTGAACTCACCGATGCGGCGATTGAAGGCGACGTGGGGCAGGGTGATGCGGAAGTCGATCCCGGCCTGCTCCAGCACGCGGTTCCAGCGCCTGACGCCGAGCATGGCGTCCTCGACATAGTCGTCGCGGAGACGCATGTTGAGGGCGGAGAGGGCGGGCACATCCTCCGGCACGATGGCACCGTCCTTCAAGCGCAGCACGGGGTAGGTGGCGCTGGTCAACTGGTGGTCGTCGGTCAGCTTGTCCTCCCGGTAGCGGCCCTTCAGGCCGGCGTTGAAAGCGTTGGCGGCGTTGGTGCTGATTTCGCTGCCAAAAAGATCGAGCGTCAGGGAGAAGTGCAAATTGGCCTTCTTCTGGATCGTCGGCAGGTCGATGACGCCCAGGCGGCGGATGCGCTCGATGTCGTACGGATCGTCGATGCCGGCCTGGTTCATTGCTTCCGCGGTGCGCTGGATGATGCGCGCCACGCCGGTGTCGCCGACGAACATGTGGTGCGCTTCCTCGGTCAGCATGAAGCGGCAGGTGCGTGAGAGGGGGTCGAAACCCGACTGCGCCAGCGCGGCGAGCTGCATCTTGCCGTCGCGGTCGGTGAAGAAGGTGAACATGAAGAACGACAGCCAATCGGGCGTGCGTTCGTTGAAGGCACCCAGCATGCGGGGGCTGTCCTGGTCGCCCGAGCGGCGGCGCAGCAGTTCCTCGGCCTCCTCGCGCCCGTCGCGGCCGAAATATTTCTGCAGCAGATAGACCATGGCCCAGAGGTGCCGGCCTTCCTCGACATTCACCTGGAACAGGTTGCGCATGTCATAGAGTGAAGGCGCGGTGGCGCCGAGGTGGCGCTGCTGTTCGACCGAGGCAGGTTCGGTGTCGCCCTGGATCACCAGCAGGCGGCGCAGCATGGCGCGGTATTCGCCGGGGACCTCCTGCCAGGCGGGCTCGCCCTTGTGGGCGCCGAACGGGATGGTGCGGCCTTCCACCTTTGGGGCGAGAAGGATGCCCCAGCGGTAGTCCGGCATCTTCACGTAGCCGAATTTCGCCCAGCCCTCCGCGCCGACGCCGACGGCGGTGCGGAGATAGACGTCGGAGGCCTGGAAGCCCTCCGGCCCCATCGTCCTCCACCAGTCGATGTAGCCGGGGTGCCAAGTCTCCAGGGCCTTGCGGACGCGCGCATCCTCGGCGAGGCCGACATTGTTCGGGATCAGGCCGTCGTAGTCGATCTGGCTGACATCCTGCATGGTGACGATCCTTTCAGACCCGTTCAGGATTGTAGTCCGGCCGCACGCCGGAACCGTAGCGCTTCAGCGATCCGGCCTCCCCCACCGCGTTGGGGCGCTGGAAGATCCAGTTCTGCCAGGCCGTCAGACGGCCGAAGATGCGGGTTTCCATCGTTTCGGGGCCGACAAAGCGGAGGTTGGCTTCCAGCCCGGTCAGCGCGTCGGGGGAGAACGAGGCGCGTTCCTCCAGGATCAGGCGCACCTCATCGTCCCAGTCGATCTCGTCGAAGATCGCGGTGACGAGGCCGAGTTCCTCGGCGTCCTCGGCGGAGAGGGGCTCGCCCAGACGGTCTTCGGCGGCAATGAGGGAGTCGGGTTCGCCGTAGAAACGGTTCGCCAGGCGGGTGAGGCCGTTGCCCATTGGGTAGGCGCCGAAGTTCAGGGCGGAGAGGTGCAGCGTGGCGGGTGCGCGGTTGTCGCCGGCGGATGCGCCCGCGAATATGACGGCGCGGTCGGCGGCGAAGGCGAGTTCGGCGAGGGTGCCGGCGAAGCAGCTGCCTGGCTCGATCAGCGCGATCAGGCTGCGGGCGGTCATGTCGGTGCGCTTCAGCACGCGCTTCAGCAGCAGGCGGATTTCGTTGACCAGCCAGTCGGACTGGTACTGCTCCAGCAGTCCGTCGGCGGCGAGAACCTGGGCGGGGTCGCCCAGGGTGCGGAAGACGATCAGGCCGATGGTAGGCTCGTTCAGGCGGAGGTGCAGCAGGGCGTCATCCAGTTCGCGCGCCATGGCGAGCGGCCAGAAGGCGGCGCCTTGGTCGTGGATGCCGCGGAGGTCGGCTGGCAGGTCGGACGGGCCCTGGATAGTGATGGCGGCTCTGCGGGCGGTACGGTCGATGGCCACCTGGACGTGGGGGTAGGTGACGCCATCGTCCTGGAATTGGCGTTGCAGCGGGGGCAGGGCGATGCCGCGTGTGCCGGTGCGCCCGGACTCGGCGGCCAGTTGGGCGGCGCGTTCGGTGATCCTCGCTTCCCAGGCGGATGGGGGCACGACCTCATCGACCAGGCGCCATTGCACGGCGCGTTTGCCGCGGACGCCTTCCTCGGTAGTGCAGAACACGTCGGCGAGGTCACGACGGACCTTGCGCTTGTCGGTCAGGCGCGTGAGGCCGCCGGTACCGGGGAGCACGGCGAGCAGGGGCAGTTCGGGGAGCGAGACCCCGGAGCGGCGGTCGTCGATCAGCATGATGTAGTCGGCGGTGACGGCGAGCTCATAACCGCCGCCGGCGGCGCTGCCGGCGATGGCGGCAAGATAGCGCTGGCCGGAGTTCTCCGACGCGTCCTCGATGGCGAGGCGGGTCTCGTTGGTGAACTTGCAGAAGTTCACCTTGTGGCCGTGCGAGGCGCCGGCAAGCATGCGGATATTGGCGCCGGCGCAGAACACGTTCTCCTTGGCGGAGCGGAGGATGACGACCTTGACCTCGGGGTGCTCGAAGCGCAGCCGCTGCACGGCATCGGCGAGCTCGATATCGACGCCGAGGTCGTAGGAGTTGAGCTTGAGTTCGTACCCCTCCATCAGGCCGCCAGCAGGGTCGACATCCATGGCCAGGGTGGCGATGGGGCCGTCGAAGGAGAGTTTCCAGTGGCGGTAGCGGTCGGGAGAGATCTGGAAGTCGATCACCGGGGGACCTTTGGAGCTGGGGTCATCGTCAGAGCGGCGCCGGACGGTGCTAGGGCCGCGGGTAGGAACGTCGTCGCGAATCCACATAGTCACCCGCCATGGCCGGATAGTCACCCGTCATGGCCGGGCTCGACCCGGCCATCTGCGCACCAGCGGCGCAACCAGGATGCGGATTATGCGGCGTGAGGACGTGAGGGAGGGGTTGAAGCGCAGGTGGCCGGGTGATCCTCGGGTCAAGCCCGAGGACATGGCCCGGCCATGACGGGTGTAGCGGGGCCTCGGATACATGGGCGAGTAGGGAGGGTGGGATCTCCTGCATGTCGCGACTGCGCGTCATGGCGGCGATCCCTGGATGAACCCCGCAATCGCGCCGAGGGTGGTGCCCTTCGCCTCCAAGTGCGGAGCGTGCTTCGCGCCCGGGAGCAGCATTGTGTGCAGCGGCGCCTGGGTGTGGCGCTTTAGTACATGGAGCTGTTCCTCGGTTCCGTACGGGTCGTCGGCGCCTTGCAGGGCCAGCATTGGGCACGCGATGCGGGGCAGGTACGGGACCAGGTCGAAGTTGCGGAACCTGGGGTCCAGCCAGGAATCGCACCAGCCGCGGAAGGCGATATCGACATTACAGTGATATCTTCCGAGGCGGTGGCGCAGATCGGTGGTTTCGTACTCCGCCCTGATCCGGCGAATGCTGGTAAGGTTCACCTCCTCGACAAAGAAATGCGCCGCCAGCGTCACGACGCCGGCCAACGCCGGGTCAGCGCCAACTGTCCCGGCGTGGATCGCGGCGATCGAACCCCCATCGGAATGACCGACCAGCACCATGCGGCGGATGCCAGCGGCGTCCAGCACCTGCGGCAGCAGGGCGGCTTCCTGGTGCATGTAGGTGAGCGGCCAGGGCAGGGGGCGGGGGTCAGACTGGCCGTAGCCGAAACGGGAGTACGCGAAGACGCCCCAGCCGGTGGTTTCGGCCAGGCGTTCGGGGATGTCACGCCAGAGCGCAACGCAGCCGAGGCCTTCGTGCAACAGCACAAGCGTGGATGCCTGGTCCGGAGGTGGCCCCCACCAGGCGGTTTCCAGCGTGCCGCCCTCGATTTCCAGCGTGCCGGGACGCATCAGACCTCCCGCAGGCGAAAGCGCTGGATCTTGCCGGTGGCGGTCTTCGGCAGGCTGTCCACGAATTCGATCCAGCGCGGATATTTCCAGACGCCGATCCGCTGCTTTACGTGCGCCTGCAACGCAGCTGTAAGAGCCTCCGTTTCCTCGGCGCGACCAGCTTCGCTGAGGATGACGAAGGCCTTGGGCTTGACCAGGCCGTCCTGGTCCTCCCGCCCAATGACGGCGGCTTCCAGCACGGCGGGATGGGCGATCAGGGCTTCCTCGACCTCAAACGGCGAGACCCAGACGCCGCTGACCTTGAGCATTTCGTCGCTGCGGCCCTGGAAGCGGTACCAGCCTTCGGCGTCCCTTGTGTATGTGTCGCCGGTGTAGGTCCATTCGCCGCGGAAGGTGTGGCGGGACTTGGCGCGCCGGTTCCAGTAGCCCTCGGCGGCGCTGTCGCCGCGCACGATCAGCTCCCCCGGCTCGCCATGCGGGGCAGGGCGGCCGTGTTCGTCGACGATGCGGGCCTCGTAGCCCGGCACTGGCTTGCCGCTGGTGCCGTAGCGGAGCGCATCGGGGTGGTTGCTGATGAAGATGTGCAGCATCTCGGTCGAGCCGATACCGTCGAGGATGTCGGTGC
>DASQVN010000188.1:0-2632 GCA_035640755.1 Rhodopila sp. | reverse complement strand
GCGCAGACAACGACTGCTCAGCGCCCGGCGTGCCGGTTGGCATTCAGCTCATCCGGCGTCAACTGGAACCCGGCGATCAGGGCGTAGCTGGCGCCCGAAGCATCCGGCCGGATCGGCAGGTTCAGCGCGATATCCGGGCTGGTCATCGTCACCCGGTCCACGTTCGGCGGAAACGTGACCTGGACCGGGTATACCTGTTTGTCCCTGATCTCGTCACCCTGCGCAACCGCCAGGAACACCGGCACGTTGGCCTGCCGCCCGGTCATCGCCGGCCCCCGCTGCACCGAGATGGTGATCCGCACCTTGGTCGGCAGCACGGTTTTGTCATCGGTCGCCGAACAACTGCCGTCGACCGCCATCACACGCGCCTGCAACACCATGTCCGTCAGGTCATGCGCCGGCCCTGCCCCGGCATAGCGGGTGAGGTCGGACAGCGAGGGGATCAGCCGAGCCTGTGGGCATTGCGGCGGGAATACGTTGCGACCTGGCCCGAACAGGTCGCCCTGTCCGCAGCCGGACAGCAAGGCCAGCACCGCCAGCACCAGCCAGCGTGAACGGCGCCGCACGAGGCACTGGCACAGGCACTGGGACGGCACCGACCGGACGCCGATCGGCTGGACAGGCAGCGGGTTGGACATGCGGCGGGTGGTTCCTTTCGGGGACTCGGATCGGATCGGCGCTCGATATACCCTATCGGTTCCGCATGGGAACGGGGAAAGCCGCGTGAATATCCTCTCGATCCAGTCCTGGGTGGCGTACGGCCATGTCGGCAACGCCAGCGCGATATTTCCGCTGCAGCGCCTGGGTGGCGAAGTCTGGGCGGTGAACACGGTGCAATTCTCCAATCATACCGGCTACGGGGCCTGGAAGGGCCAGGTCTTTCCCGGCGCAGCGGTGCGGGAGGTGGTGGACGGCATCGCCGAGCGCGGCGCCCTGCCCCGCTGCGACGCCGTGCTCAGCGGCTACGTCGGCGGCGCTGACGTCGGCGATGCCATCCTGCACGCCGTCACCCAGGTGCGCCGCGCCAACCCCAAGGCCTTGTATTGCTGCGATCCCGTGATCGGCGACACCGATACCGGGGTCTATGTCCGCCCGGGCATCGAGGACTTCCTGCGGGACCAGGCCTTGCCCGCCGCCGACATCGCCACACCCAACCGGTTCGAGATCGAACGACTCACCGGCATCGCCTGTGCGACGCGGCACGCGGCCAAACAGGCTGTGCTGCGCCTGCGCGCCATGATGCACAACCGGGGCCCGGCCTGCGTGCTGGTGACGTCGCTTGAGACCGACGAGACTCCTGCCGACCAACTCGACATGCTGACGTTCGAGGCTGGGGCCTTCCACCTGCTGCGCACGCCCCGCCTGCCGGTCTCGGTGAATGGCGCCGGCGATGCACTCGCGGCGCTGTTCCTGTTCCACCACCTGCAGAGCGGCAGCGCCGTGACCGCGCTGCAGGCCGCCGGTTCATCCGTGTGGGGCCTGCTGCGCCGCACGGCCGAGGCTGGATCGCGCGAGATCCTCATGGTCGCGGCGCAGCAGGAGTTCGTCACCCCGAGCCGCGTGTTCACCGCGATGGAGTGCTGACTTTGCGCTGAACGCACATCGCTCCTACCATCCGTCCGTTCCGAACGCGGAGAGGCAGCATGACCTTCATGGCCCCTAACTCGGTCGCGGCACGCGACATCGCCAGCATCGTCCATCCCCAGACCAACCTGGCGCGGCATCTCGAGCAAGGGCCGGTGGTCATCGAACGTGGCGGCGGCTGCACCATCGTTGACGACAACGGCACCGAATACCTGGACATGGCCGCCGGCCTATGGTGCGCCTCCCTCGGCTATGCATCAGAGCGCCTCGCCAAGGTCGCCTATGAGCAGATGCGCAAGCTCGGCTACTACCATCTGTACCGCGGCACGACGCACGAGCCGGGTGTCGATCTGGCCGAGAAGCTGTTGTCGATCGCGCCAGAGGGATATGGCGGGCCAATGAGCAAGGTGCTGTTCCAGTGCTCGGGCTCGGAGGCGAACGACACGGCGCTCAAGCTGGCCTGGTACTATCACCATGCCATCGGCAAGCCCGAGAAGCGCAAGATCATCGGCCGCCGCATGGCCTATCACGGGAGCACGTCGGCCTCGATCAGCGCCTCGGGCAAGGCCGAGATGCACGCCGATTTCGGCCTGCCCTTCCCCGGCTTCCTGCACACGGAATACCCGCACTACTACCGCCACCGCAATGAAGGCGAGTCCGAGGAACAGTTTGCCACCCGCATGGCCGAAGCGTTGGAGCAACTGATCCAGCGCGAAGGCCCTGAGACCTGTGCCGCCTTCATCGCCGAACCGGTCATGGGCGCCGGCGGCGGCCTGACGCCGCCCCGCACCTACTGGGAGAAGGTGCACGCCGTCATTCGCAAGTACGACATGCTGTTCATCGCCGATGAGGTGATCTGCGGCTTCGGACGCACCGGTAACATGTGGGGCTGCCAGACCTACGACCTGAAGCCCGACATGATCTCCTGCGCCAAGGCGCTGTCGGCCGGGATGCAGCCGATTTCCGCCCTGCTGGTCAACCAGCGCATCTTCGACGCCATGCTCGATGAAAGCCGCAAGCTCGGCAATTTCGCCCACGGCTTCACCTA
>DASQVN010000187.1:0-6168 GCA_035640755.1 Rhodopila sp. | reverse complement strand
TCGGCATGATGGGGCCATGGCGCATCCCGCTCGACCCGCACGCGCAGGGACCGTCCGCCACCCCGGTGCCGCAGCCCAACGCCGAGACCTGGCTCGATTTCACGGACCTCGTGTTCATCGACCCGCCCGGCACGGGCTATTCCCGCGTCGTCACCAGCGACAGCGACGCGCGCAGGCGTCTGTGGTCCGTGGCCGGCGACGTCAGCGTGCTGGCCGAGGCCATCCGGCGCTGGATCGACCAGAACAACCGGATTACCTCACCGAAATACGTCGTCGGCGAGAGCTATGGCGGGTTCCGCGCCCCTCGCCTCGCCAGGACCCTCGCTTCCGAACAGGGTGTCGGCGTCGCCGGCTTGGTCCTGCTCTCCCCGCTGCTGGACGCGCACCAGGAGAGCGGCATCGCCGATCCGATGGCGTGGGCCGACCTGCTGCCGACCGAGGTCGCGATCGCCCGCGCCGCCAAGCGCCGCATCACGCGCGGCGACGTCGCAGACGTCGAGGCGTACGCGATCAGCGACTACCTGACCGACATGCTGCGGGGCGGAGAGGATCACGATGCGCTGGACCGGCTGACCAGCCGGGTCGCCGCGTTGACCGGGTTGGACCCTGCGCGGGTCCGGCATGCGCGCGGCCGGCTGGACGCGGACGTGTTCCAGCAGCTCGTCCAGCCGAACCGTGTGGCCAGCGTATATGATGGCACCGTCACCCGCGCCGACCCGACGCCGCGGGAACTGGCCAGCCACTACCCCGACCCGATCCTGGCCGGCCTCGCCGCGCCGATCACCGGCGGCATGGTCGCAGTCTATAATGAGAAGCTGAACTGGCGTCCGGACGCCGTGTACCATCTCTCCAGCGACGCCGTGTTTTCCGCCTGGGACTGGGGCCACGGCCTCAGCCGGCCGGAGTCGCTGACCGCACTGCAGGCCGCCAGATCACTCGACCCGCACCTGCGCGTGCTGATCGCGCACGGGCTGTTCGACCTGCGCACGCCCTACTTCGCCACCGTCCGCATGCTGCGCCTGCTGCCCGCGCTGGATGGCGTACCGCCCATCGACCTGAAGGTCTATCCCGGCGGGCATATGTTCTACCTCGATGATGCATCCCGTGCCGCGCTGCGCGACGACGCGAAGGCGATGTTCGGCGAGCCCGACACTGCCGGTGGGCCGCACTGACCAGGGCAGATCGCGGGAGCGCGGAACGTGCGGGAGCGTGAATCTGCTCTGCAAATCAATAACTAGCGCGCTTTCGCCATCTCCACTCAACCTGAAAGCGCGCTAGCAAAGATCCGTGCAGCTACCGCAGTGTCGCTCCGGTCGCCTTGGCCACCGCCGCGATCACCTTCTGACCCGCCGCCTCGATCTCGGCGTCGGTCAAGGTCCGCTCGCGCGGCTGGAAGGTGACCTCTATCGCCAGGGACTTCTTGCCCTCCGGCACCTTGTCTCCTTCATATACGTCAAACAGCGACACCCCGGTGATCAGGCTCCGATCCGCACCGCGCGCAGCACGCACGACGTCATCGGCCAGTACGCCCCGGTCCGCCACGAAGGCGAAATCACGCCGCACCGGCTGGAAGGCGGGCAGATCGGGCGCGCTCGTGCGCCGCCGCTTCGGATCAGCGACCGCATCGAGGTTCAGCTCGAACGCCACCATCGGCCCTGGCAGGTCGAGCGCGGCGGCGACCCGCGGGTTGATCTCCCCAAAGCACCCCAGCACGGTCTTCGGCCCCTGCCGCACCATGGCAGAGCGGCCGGGATGCAGGAATGACGGCGCATCCTGCGTGAGCTGCAGCGCATCCAGTGGCACGCCGATTGCCGCCATCACCGCCCAAAGATCGGCCTTCGCGTCCATCACATCTACCGGACGCGCGGGAACAAGCCAGCTCCGTGGTGTGGACCCGACCCGTATGCCGGCCGCGACCAGCTTCTGCCCGTCCGGCGCATCCTGCGCAAAGGCAGGCCCGACCTCGAACAGGGCGATGTCCGGATAGCCCCGCGCCGCATTGCGTCGGGCCGCCAGTGCCAATGTCGCCACCGGAGTTGGGCGCAACTGATCGAGATCCGCGGCGATCGGGTTGCTGAGCCGCAGTGCATCCGGCACCGCGCCAAACCAGGCAGCCTCCTCGCGCGCCATGAAGCTGAAGGTCACGCACTCGGCCAAGCCCGCTGCCGCCAGCGTGCGGCGGGCGAGGGCGGTACGCTGCTGCCGGGGCGTCAGCGTCGCGGCCGGCACCGGGCCCGCACGCGGCAGCGATACGGGCGGCACCGCATCCAGCCCGCGCAGGCGCAGCACCTCCTCGATCAGGTCGTTCTCCGCCTCGATCGCCGCGCACGCCTCCGCCGCCTTGCGTGCCTTCGCCGGATCGAGCGTGGGCGCCTGGTCCAGCACCAGCGGCGCCGCAATGTCGTTGCGCCACGACGGCACGGCGACGGTCACAGCCTGTTCGGTGCGGTGCCTGGTCGTGAACCCCAGCCGTTCCAGCGACGCAACCGCCTCATCGGCGTCGATATCGGACCCGCCGAAGCTGCCGATGCGGCTGAACCGCATGGTCGCATCCCGCTGCCAGGCCGGTTCCGCACCGGCCGCGACCACCGTGCTCGGCTCCCCGCCACACAGCTCCAGGATCAGCGCGGTCGCGGCCTCCATCGCGGCCGGCATCAGCGCCGGGTCCAGTCCACGCTCGAAGCGCTGCCGTGCGTCGGAAACAATCTGATGGCGCCGGCCAGTCAGCGCGACACGGACCGGGTCGAACAGCGCGCATTCGATGAAGACGCTGGTCGTGGTCTCGTCGCAGCCGGTTGCCGCCCCGCCGATCACGCCGGCCATCGACTGCACGCCGGCGGCATCGCAGATCGCGCAATCCTCCGGATCGAGCACGTAGTCCTTGTCATTGAGGGCGTGCAGCGTCTCGCCCGCCCCGCGCCGCAGCGTCAGCACGTCGCCGGACAGCTTGTCGACATCGAACACATGCAGCGGCCGCCCAAGGTCGATCGTGAAGAAGTTCGTCACATCGACCAGCGCATTGATCGGCCGCAGCCCGATGAAGGTCAGCCGGTCCTGCAGCCATTTCGGGCTGGCCGAATTCTTCAGGTTGCGCACCGTGCGCCCGAGAATCCACGGGCACGCCTCCGGAAAGGCGATCTCCCACCGCGGCCCGCCATCAAACATGGGCGGAACCACCGCGGGCGCGAACGGAAGCAGCTTCCCGACGCCGGTCGCGGCCAGGTCACGCGCCACCCCGCGGACCGAGAAACAGTCGCCCCGGTTCGGCGTCACGCTGATCTCGATCACCGGGTCATCGAGCCCGGCCCAGGCGGCATAGGGGACCCCGACCGGCGCATCAGCCGGCAGCTCGATGATCCCCGCATGATCATCGCCGAGGCCCATTTCCCGCGCCGAGAGCAGCATGCCCGCGCTCTGCACCCCACGGATTTCGCCCACCTTCAGCGTGATGCCGGTGCCCGGAATGAGACTGCCCGGCGCGGCGAATACGCCCTTCATCCCGGTCCGTGCGTTCGGCGCACCACATACAACCGAAACGATTCCGTCCCCCGCATCCACCTTGCAGACACGCAGCCGGTCGGCATTCGGGTGCTGCACCGCCTCTACCACACGCGCGATCCGGAACGGCGAGAGTGCGGCGCCGCGGTTTTCCACGCCCTCCAGTTCCAGGCCGATGCGTGTCAGGGTCTCGGTGATCTCCGCCAGCGACGCCTCGGTCTCGAGATGCGTCTTCAGCCAGGACAGCGTGAACTTCATCGGCTAGATCCCCCGTCTAGTGTGGTGGTTCCGAAGTCCGCCATACTGTGAACCGGCCGCCGTAGCGGACTTCGGAACCATAAACCACACTAGAAAACAACACCTTGCTAGTGTCCTGACCCATTCGGAAGTTCGTAAAGCGGCTGATCTCAGCACGACGAACTTCCGAACCGGGACACTAGATACCCTCGTGCAGTATCGTGGGCGCGAGCGGGTTGAAGCCGTAGTGGCGCAGCCAGCGGATGTCGGATTCATAGAACGGGCGCAGATCGGTCATGCCGTGCTTCAGCATCGCCACCCGTTCGACCCCCATGCCCCAGGCAAACCCTTGCCATTCGGACGGATCGATGCCGCAATTTGCCAGCACGCGCGGATGCACCATGCCGCTGCCCAGGATTTCCAGCCAGTCGCCGCCCCGCCCAAGCTCCCCGGTCTTCCGGTTCCAGCCGATATCGACCTCCATCGACGGCTCGGTGAACGGGAAGTAGGAGGAACGGAACCGCACCGGCAGATCGGCAATGGCGAAGAAGGCGCGCAGGAAGTCGATCAGGCAGCCCTTCAGGTGCCCGAGCGTCAGGTCCCGGTCGATCACCAGGCCTTCGCACTGATGGAACATCGGGGAATGCGTCGCGTCATGGTCGGCCCGATAGGTGCGCCCGGTGACGATGACGCGGATCGGCGGCTCCTGGGCCAGCATGGTGCGGATCTGGCCTGGCGACGTGTGGGTGCGGAGCACCGCCGGCGTGTTGCTGCCGCGCTGCGGCGGCAGATAGAACGTGTCGTGATCCTGCCGGGCGGGATGGTGCGCCGGGATATTCAGCGCGCCGAAGTTGAACCAGTCGGTCTCAACGTCCGGGCCATCAACCACAGTGCAGCCCATCGCACCAAAGATGGCGGCAATTTCCTCCATCGTCCGGGCAATGGGATGGATCAGCCCGGAGTCTCGAGGCCGCGGCGGCAGGGTCGGATCGATCCACTCCGAGGCCAGACGAGCCTCGAGCGCGGCATCCTCAAGCTGCGCCTTGCGTGCGTCGATCGCCGCCGTCAGCTCATCCTTCACCCGGTTCAACGCCGCCCCACGCTCCCGCCGCTGCTCAGCGGGCGTCCTGCCCAGATCCCGCAGCAAGCCCGTCAGGCTGCCATTGCGCCCCAGAACCGAGACCCGCACGGCATCCCATGCGCGCAGATCCGCCGCAGCCGCCAGCGCGGCATCGGTTTCTCTCTTCAGGGCTTCCAAATCGTCATTCATGCGTCCATTCCCGGTGTTTGCAGGGCCGGAACCCCATGTCGTCACACCGGCCCATGTCGTCACACCGGCCCATGTCGTCACACCGGAATTATCGTCATGGCCGAGGCCGACCCGGCCATCTACGTACCCGTGCCGCAGCGCGGACAGCCGGATCGTGCCCCGGCGGACAGACCAGGGGCCGACCCCCTACAGCGCCGCCTGCACCTGCCTGACAATCGCCGCGAACGTCTCGGCGTCATCATAGGCGATCGCGGCCAGCACCTTCCGGTCCATCTCGATCCCGGCCTTCTTCAGGCCGTCGATGAACTTGCTGTAGGTCAGACCGTGTTCCCGGACCGCCGCGTTGATGCGCTGGATCCACAGGCCGCGGAACTCGCGCTTCCTGACCCGCCGGTCGCGGTAGGCATACTGCAGCGACTTCTCCAGCCGCTCCCGCGCGATGCGGTAGTTCGTCGACGACCGGCCGACAAAACCCTTGGACTGCTCCAGGACCTTCTTGTGGCGGGCATGGGTGGTCGTGCCCCGTTTTACGCGTGCCATGGCTCAGTTCCCCAGCCCGTACGGTGCCCACTGCTTGACGGTCAGCCCGTCGGCATCGGTCAGCACTTGGCTGCCGCGGTTGGTCCGCTTCATCTTCTGCGGCCGGTTGATCAGGCCGTGGCGCTTGTTGCCGGGACCGGCGAGCACCTTGCCGGTCGCGGTGATCTTGAACCGCTTCTTCACCGACGACTTGGTCTTCATCTTGGGCATTTGGATCTCCTTCTCATCAGCACCTGCCGGCTGCGCCAACCGGGCGCGCCGCAGGCCGTCGCGGCCGGGCATGCCCTTCCAGGCCCGGCGCGCAGACAGGGCGGCGGGTATAGCGGGGGTGCCTGCCGGAGGCAAGCCAGGAACGCCAGCGCGCCCATCCCGCCTGCCATCCCATCTCGCCCGCCACCATGGCCGCGGAGGCACAACCAAACGCAACCGTATGCAAAGGCAACCATAGCCAGTGGACGCCATTGTAACAGTCAGCCAGGCGGCCAGCCTCTATTCTTGCCGTAACAACGGCGGTGCGTCGGGGGCGGGGCAAGCATCAGCGAACAATAAAAATTCTGTAACCAGAATTCCGCGGCAACGATCCCCGAACCGCCACATGAGGTTTGTAAGGATCTGCAATCATA
>DASQVN010000186.1:0-7882 GCA_035640755.1 Rhodopila sp. | reverse complement strand
ATAGGTCATGGCTGCTCCTCCTGTTTGTGGCCGATGCACATCCGACCACGTTCCTCGATTCCCTGAGGAACAGCTACCGGACCACCCGGCTGAACCCCCAATCACCCCATCTGTTTGAGACTGCGCTACGCCGGACCAGAGGCGCTCGTGGAGCGTGATGACGGGAGGCGGCGTCGTCGGAAGTCTGAATCACGCGACCAGCAAACAACCGGGGGGCGCCGGATGGCCAATGTAGTAGCAGTCCCAAACGGGCTCTGAGCCGCGCGGCGGGCATCAGAGCCTGCCCCAGGACACCATGTGGCGGATCCGGATGGCGATGACGGGCAGGGGGGCGAGATCCATCATTCGGTATTGGGTGTAGCGCAGCCGCAACTCGGCCTGTGCCGCATCATGCTCCTCGCCCGAGGGCAGGATCTCGGCCACGCCGCGCAGCATGATCCAGGCGAGTTTCGTCCAGTCCTCATCCCAGCGGTCGACCGTGACGGCGGCGGCAGGGTTTTCCTGGATATTGCGCATGCGCTTGAGCGGGCGGTCCTGACGCTTCGGCTTTTCGTCGATGGTGACATAGAGATTGTCACCGCGCAGGCAGAAACAGACCGGAACGACATGCGGGATGCCACGCGCATCGGCGGTGGCGAGGTGGGCGACGCGGGCCTCGCCAAGAAATCGGCGTTGCGCATCGGTCAGCATGGCAGCAGCATGGTGCCGGAAGCGGCAGGCGGCGAACAGGCGGCCGAACCGCTGAGAGACACAAGGGGAAGAGACATGTCCGAGACCTCCGTCGCAGATGCACCTGCCGTGAGCACCTTGCCGCGCACGCCGCCGCAGATTTTGGGGCCGTTCTATCCGTTCATGCTCACCCCGGTCGAGACCGGGGACCTGACGAGCGGGGGGCAGGCAAAGGGCACGGTCCTCTATTTGTCGGGGCGGGTGCTGAGCGACAAGGGCGCGCCGGTGGCGGGCGCGCAGGTCGAGATCTGGCAGGCCAACGCGGCCGGGCGGTATGCCCATCCGAATGATGAAAACCCGGCGCCGCTCGATGAAAAGTTCCGCGGCTTCGGCGTCACGGTGACGGATACCGAGGGGCGCTATGCGTTCAAGACGGTGCGGCCGGCGGCCTATCCGGCGGCGCCCGGGCGGTGGCGGCCGGCGCACATCCATTTCTGCGTGACCGCGCAGTATGAGCGGCTGGTGACGCAGATGTACTTCAAGGGCGAGCAGTACAACGAGACCGATGCGTGGCTGAACAGCGCCGCGCGCAAGGAGCTGCTGATCGTCGATCCGACACCGGCTGCCGGGCGGGAACCCGGGGCGCAGGAGGTCACCTTCGACATCGTGCTGACCCGGGGGTGAGTGCCGCGCCCTACGCCGCGCGGCCGCGGAGGCGCGCGATCAGGCGGCGCAGCGGCAGGGCGCTGTGCCAGACGGCGCGGGGCGGACGCAGCGCCGTGCGCACCATGGCAGCAGTTTCGGCAACCTGGTGCAGTTCCTGAAAGGCCTGGGGCTGCAGCATCGGGGATGACTGCAGCATGGTGCGGATCTGTCGGAGCTCGCGCTCCGCCACCGCCAGGTCGGGTTCCACCAGCCAGTTGATCTGCTCGCGCAACTCGGCGAAGATCTGCTTCAGCAGTGCCATGCGCTGCTGCTCACGCTCCTGCGGCGAAGCGAAGCGCTGCGCGCCGGGGCGAAGGTGGGTCAGGAACTCCGTGGCAGGACGTGGCTCGAGCCAGTCGATGTGCCAGTCGCAGTTGCCGATGACGCCGAGCTCGAGGACATTCAGGCGGAAGCTGGCGGGCGTGAAGTACCAGGCATGGCAGTCGACATAGGGCGCGTTGGGGTCTGGCGACCAGTGCCGGAACTTGGCGAGCGCATCCTCCAGCGTATCGGGGAAGTAGAGGTTCGGCAGGGGTTCGCGGCCCCAGCCTGGGCGGTTGCCGTCGAAGACAATGTAGGCCGAGGAATCGAAGTGCGTGGCGGCGCTGTGCCGCTGCCGGCGCAGCAGGTGCGCCTCCAGCATCTGCCCGGTGGTGCTGACCGGCCTCAGTGCATCGAAGCACCAGCGCTTGTCGGGCACCGCCAGGGCGAGCACGCCGTGCTCGGGATGCAGCAGCTTGCGGGCGGACTCGAAAAAGGCGATCAGGTCGGGGATATGCTCGATCACGTGGCTGGCAATCAATACGTCGTAGGTGCCGTGCAGCTCCTGCGGGATGGCCCCGTGCAACGGGCCGCCGCTCCAGACGAAATCGACCTTCTCGATATTGGCAACGTTGGCGTTGGGGTCGTTGCGGTATTTCTCGATCAGCTCCTCCTGCGAGGCGTGATCGACGATGGTCACGTTCCAGCCGGCCGAACGGGGCGCCATGGGGGAGATGCTGGCCCCCAGTTCGAGCAGCCTGCTGCTGCGCCCGATGCCGCGCAGCAGGGCCTTGGGACGGTCGACTTCCATGATGCGGTTCCAGCCCTAGACAGTCTCGAATTGATCAGCGGTCCGGGCCGCCGATGCAACGGCGGCGAGCATCTCGCGCAGCTCGGCGGCCTGTGTGGCGAAGTCGCGGAGCTGGTCGCGATGCGGATTGACCCAGCCGCGCAGGTCGGGCTTACGGTCGAGCAGATCCTGCACCGCCTTGACGAACGGGGCGGGATCGTCGCCGATGGGAATCAGGGTGCCGTTCACCCCGGGCGTGATGGCCTCGGCTGCGCCGCCGCGGTCGGTGGCGATGACCCACTTGTTGCGGGCCAGTGCCTCCCGCACCGTCAGGCCGAACGACTCCGGCCATTGCGACGGGAACAACAGGACATGGATCTGGTCGTAGAACGCGTCGCGGTCGGCGGGCTCGAATGGCGGGATGGTGCGGATGGTGCCGCGCACCTGCCACTGCACGTCGGCGAAGGAATCGCGGCCGATCAGCAGGTCCTGGTTGATCAGGATCAGCTCCCAGTCATCGCGCGGCAACTGCTCGAAGGCCTGCTTCAGGATGGGGAAGCCCTTGACCGGGTGGGTGCCCGCGACGAAACCGAAGCGGAGCCGCTCCGGCGCCTCATTGGGTTTCGCATTGGCTGGTAGATCGATGCCGTTGCCGTTCACCGCCACGCGATCGGCCGGGAAGCCGTTGGCGATATAGAACTCCCGCCAGTGGCGCGTGGGCGTGAGCAACAGGGCGGCATCCTGCAGGGCGTGGCGCAGCCTTGTGTTGCGCAGCGCCGCCGCCCCGATGTGCGGCACGCAGGTGGCACAGACGTCGAAGTCGATCTTGTGCTGGCCGCAGTACCGGCCGTCCTCCTTGACCAGGAACTGCCGCGCGCACACCCACCACGCGTCGTGTGCCGTAACGACGTACGGAATCCCCTCCTCATGGCAGACGCGCAGGCAGGCGGCGCCGAGGCCCTGCATGGCGTGGAAGTGGACGACGTCCGGGCGTTGGGCGCGCAGGATGTGGCGGAAGGATTCGGCGATGGTCTCGTTCCAGGTATCGGAGGCCCAGCCCGGACGGTCCTGTAGGCCGAGACGGAAAATCGTGACCCCGTCCTCCTCGGAGCGCTCGATGCTGTATGTCTTCAGCCAGCCCGCCGGGGAGGTGGTGACGACGCTGAACCTTGTGTCGCTGCGGGTGCGCAGGTGGTCCACCATGGCCTCGGCGACGATAGTGGCACCACCGTAGGACTGCGGCCGGAACAGGAGGTTCACCTCCATGATGTGGAGCCGGCCGCCGGGGGTGCTCTTGTGGGTCTCCAGCAAGGGCGTTAGCTCGCGCCGTGCCACGGCGGCGGGCGAGTAGCGGTCCAGGACATCCTTCCTGGCCGCGGCGCCAATCCGCGCCCGCAGCGTGGGATCGCGCACCAGATTGGTGAGTGCGTGGTACCACTCGGCTTCGGTGTCGGCGATGAAGCCGGTTTCGCCGTGCCGGATGGCGGTGGTGAAGGCGGAGCGGGCCGAGCAGACCGAGGGCACGCCGACGGCGGCGGCTTCCAGGAACTTGATGTTGCTCTTCGCCTCGTTGAAGGAGACATGCATCAGCGGCGCGATGGCGACATCGCTCTCGGCCAGGATGTCGAGGTATTCGGTGTAGGGGCGGGACTCCATCTGCGTGACCTGGCTACCGAGCGCGAGGATCGCGCGCGGCGGGGTCAGTTCACCGATCAGCAGCAGCTCCACCTCGGGGTTTTCCCGGAGTACGCGCCGGAGTACGGGGGCGACGAGGGCGAAGTCGGCATCATGCGTGCGGGTGCCGGAGCCGTAGACGATGCGCACCTTGCCGTCCGGCTCCCGCCGGCGGGTGGCTTCGGCGATGCGCAGCGTCTCGGCGTCGAGCGCGTTCTCGACGACGAAGGCACGGCCGCCGCCGAGGGCCTGCATGCGGCCGGCAAGATAGCCGGTGCTGGCGATGACGTTGCGGCACTTGACCAGGGCCTGACGATACAGGATGGCACCTTCGAACAGGCCTTCGGCGTCGGCCGTGCTCAGCCTGACCAGGTTGGGGTTGGCATAGTCGCTGATGTCGAAGATCAGGTCATCGACCTCGAAGTAGTGCGGCACGCCGAGCCGGTTGGCTTCATCGAGGATGCGCAGCAGGTCGGGGAACGCGGGAACGCGGTAGAAGATGGCCACGCTGTGGGTTTGCAGCAGCGTGATCGCGGCTTCGGTGTCGGTCCAGGAGACTGTCGTGCAATCGAAGCCCAGGGAGTGGATCATCTCCGCCTTCTGGTCAACGCGGTACTTGCGGCATTGCGGCAGCGACATTTCGGCGACGATGAGCACACGCAGTTGCATGCCCAGGCTTTGCGGCGTGGGCTGCGGGACGCGCTCGGGTCGTGGGAGGGCGGCAACGGCGGGCGCGGCTGGAGCCGGCTGCCGCCGGGCGAAGGAACGCATGAGGTCGCGTGCCTTGTGCAGCCGCGCGTCGCGCAGCACCGTGCCGGCGGCGCGCCTTGGCTGCGACATCATGATGCTGAGCGCGCGCAGCGGCGCAGTAATCCGCCACGAAGTCGAATCGAGCAGCGCCGTGCACCGCTCCTGGGCCTGGGCGAGACGGGACTGGAGGTCCTGTTCGCGTGCGGCGCGGGCCTGGCGGTCGTCGAGCGAGGCGGCGATGATGGAGCGGATTTCCCCGACGTGGCGGGCCAGGTTGTGCTGCAATTCATTGCGCTGCCGCGCCAGCGCATGGCGCAGCACGTTGGCCTCCGCGGTGGCGGCGGCAAGCCGGCGTTCGAGCTGTTCGGCAGCAGCAGACCGCTCGGCCTCAAGCGCCCGGGTGCGCGCATAAGCCGCCGCCTGCTCCTCGGCTGCGCGGCCAGCTTCGTTGCGCAGCTTCTCGTTCGCCTGGCGCAGTGCGGTGACCTGGGCTGAGAGGTCGGCCAGTTCGGCGTGTGCGAAGTCCAGCTGGAACCGGGACTGCACCGCGCTGCCGCGGGCGGCGAACAGGCTGCGAATCGCCGCCCTCAGGTCTTCGTCGGCATCGGCCTCGAAGAGCGTGCGCAGGGGTCCAGGCAGGTCGGTGCCGACGCCGAGGACGCCGAGGCCGTGGCCGTGCACGAACTCGAAATGCGGGTAGTGGGGGCGGATTTCCTCCCAGAAGCGCCAGACACCGAAGTCATCGCGGCGGACGTTGGTGTCATGAAACAGAACTACCCCGCGGGCGGACAGCTTGCCGCACCACGTGGCGAAGTCGCCGGAGACCGCTTCGTAGGTATGCAGGCCGTCGATGTGCAGCAGGTCGATCTCGCCATCGCAGAAGTGGCCGGCGGCGTCGGCGAAGGTGGTGCGGATCAGGTTGGAGAAGCCCTGATAGCGCGCATGGGCAGCAGTGATGGTGGCGTAGACCGATTCGTCGTAATGGCCGGCGTGATCGTCACCCCGCCAAGTGTCGACGCCGAAGCAACGCGCCGGCACCCCAAACCGCTCCACCGCCTGGCAGAACGCGGCGTAGGAGGCGCCGCGCTCGACGCCCAGCTCGACTAGGCAGCTGGGTCGATGCACCTTGATCAGCCAGAAGGCGAACGGAAGATGCTCGAGCCAGGCGCTTTGCACCAGGTGGTCGGGCTGCCAGTCGATCTCCGATCCGATGTGAAGCGGGGAGAGCGGGGCCGTTCCGGGAGGAGCGGAGCTGCTGGTCGAGGAGTCACGTGTCAGGATGTTCATGCTGGGGAAATGGACCATAGAACGCCGCACCGGTCAGTTCACGACCGCGGCATGCGCCAACCAGGGGCGACGACCAAGGACGGCCGGACGTCGTTTGGAACTCCGCGCGGTCTGCTGCATCATCGTTTCTCCACCCCTGAATAGAACGTAATCGTGCTATTCTCCTGCACGTGTTCCGCGAGGAGCCGACCTGTTGTCAGCACAGGCAGGGCCGCGACGCAACCCGGCCGAGGGGGGTGTCGCGCGGGACGCATGTGTTGCCGGCGGTGTTCATGTGGCGATCTTCCCAGCCGAGCGGTTCATCCTGCGACGATATCGAGGTAATGTATGGGGGATGACGGAAGGGGAGTCGCCTGATGCGCCTTGTCGATCTCAGCCGCACCATCCACCACAGGATGGCGCGGCTGCCGAACCACCCGATGGTGATCATCGCCCCGTTCTCGACCCATGACGAGAAGCGGGAGGCGGATGGGTATGTGTTCTCCTCGGCGGTGATGTCGCTGAACATGGGGGATCATTCCGGCACGCATGTCGATGCACCGGCGCATTTTGACGAGCGGCCGGGCGCGCAGGGGATCGACGAGATGCCACTGGAGAATTTCCTCACCGAGGCGGTGTGCCTGGATTTGTCGCACAAGCCGCTGAAGTCCGACATCACGGTCGTGGACCTGGCGCAGGCCGAGAAGGCCGCCGGTGTGGAGATCAGAAAGCGGGATACGGTGCTGCTGCACATGGATTTCCACCGGCGCACGTACGGCACGGACGCCTATCTCACTGATTTTCCCGGCCTGACCCGGGAGTCCGCCATTTGGCTCGGGCGAAAGGGGATCATGATGTTCGGGGTGGAGGCGGTCAGCCCCGGGCGGCCGGGGCGGAACAATTTCGAGGTGCACCATGTCTGCCGCGACATGGGGTTCACGCATATCGAGGGGCTGGTGAACCTCGATCAGCTTGTCGGGCAGGGGCGGTTCCGGTTCATCGGCTTTCCGCTGAAGATCAAGGGTGGGACGGGAAGCCCGATCCGTGCTGTTGCGGTATTGGACTGATGCGCTACCCCACCATGCAGTGCCGCACGATGTTCTGCTGAGCGGGGTGGAGCCTCATCCCACCCGACCCCGCAGACGGGCAAGCGCCTGACGCAGAGGCAGGGCGCGACACCGTAGCCCGCGCCGCTACCGCAGGCCCATTTCCGTAGCCAGCAGGGCGTAGGAGTGGCGGCGGGCCTGTGGGTCGTGCAAGGTGGTCAGGATGGCGACTTCCGCGACGCCAAGCGTGTCCGCAAGTGCGCGCAGCTTCGCCCCGACTACCTCCGGCGTGCCGTGGAGGGCACGGGCGCGCAGGCGCTCGATGCGCGCCAGCTCACCATCGGTGTACTGGTGCGCCGCGGCCTCCTCCGGTGAAGGGAGCGCGGTGAACACGCCGCGGTCGCGCCCGAGGCGCCAAAGTTCGCGGGAGCGAAACAGCCAGGCGGCCTGTTCGGCGCTTTCGGCCGCCATCGCCCAGACGCAGATCGCGGCATGCGGTTCGGGGAAGCGCGCGCTCGGGCGGTAGCCGTCGCGATAGAGCGCAAGCGCCTGTTCGGCACCGCGTCCGTCGGTGATGAAGTGGGCGAAGCAGAACGGCAGGCCGAAATACGCGGCCACCTGCGCGCCGTAGTCGGAGCTGCCGAGGATCCAGACCTCGGGCGCCGTGGCGCCCTGCGGCATGGCGCGGATATCGCGGAACGGGTGGCCTTCCACCAGCTTC
>DASQVN010000185.1:0-2867 GCA_035640755.1 Rhodopila sp. | reverse complement strand
GGCGCCCAGGTCGAACAGGTCGTTCTGGATGCGTGCGAGCATCGCGTCCGCCTCCGGGCGATCGCGTGTCTGCGTCCGCAGCACACCGATCGCGGCATTGGCCTCGTCCACCGCGCCGATCGCGGCAATCCGCGCATCTGTTTTCGGCACGCGGCTGCCGTCGCCCAGCGAGGTTTCGCCCTTGTCACCGCCTTTTGTGATGACACGATCAATACGGATCATTCATCCCCCCTTCTGGCCCGTAACCCGCTCGGCCCGAGGACACCTAACCATGGGATGCACCGCGGGAAATGCCAGGGGAAATGCCAGGGGCCGAGGGCTCGCCCCCATGCGGTTGGCATCATGGAAGGCGCTTGCATCGTGTGCCGAGTCGCGCCATGTGGAGGGCGCGGTCACGGATGCGTAGGTAACGTCGGTGTCAGCACGTAGGAGGATTTATGGGTAGCTTCAGCATCTGGCACTGGTTGATTGTTCTGGCGGTCATCCTCGTCCTGTTCGGCGGCGGAAACAAGATCAGCGGGCTGATGGGCGACTTCGCCAAGGGCATCAAAGCCTTCAAGAAGAACATGGCAGAGCCGGACGACGTCTCGGCCGAGGAGCATGCGGCGGGGTCGCCCGGGTCGATTGCCGGCCCGTCCGTGCAGCGCCCACAGCCCACGCGTGAGGCGTCAACAACGCATTGATTTCCAGCCAGGCCCGCTGGTTCCTGCCGGGGAGCCGTCCGGCCAACGTGCGGGGCCCGTATGTACGCGACCTGCACGCAACCGTTCGGCTTTTGTGCGCGTAAACCCGCGCTGACCAGCGGCGCGTTTCAGCGGGGGAATTATCGTGGCAGCCGTTCTCGACCAGGACTCGATCGTCAAGGCGTACCGGCGCTGGGCCGGTGTGTACGACACGGCATTCGGCCGCATCTCCTCCTCCGCCCGCCTGCGCGCCGTCGATCTGGTGAACCGATTGCCCGGCCGCAACGTGCTGGAGGTCGGGGTCGGCACCGGCCTGTCCCTGCCGCACTACCGGTCCGACAAGCGCATCACCGGCATCGACCTGTCGCGCGAAATGCTTGAGAAGGCGCACGACCGGGTGGACCGGGAGCGTCTGCTGAACGTCATCGCCTTGCGTGAGATGAACGCCGAGGCGACCGACTTCCCCGACAACGCCTTCGACATCGTCGTCGGCATGTTTGTCGCCTCTGTCGTCGCCGATCCGCGCCGGCTGCTGAACGAGATGCGCCGCCTCGTCCGCCCCGGCGGCAACATCCTGCTGGTCAACCACTTCATCGCCGAAAAAGGCCCCCGCCGCTGGCTGGAGGCAGCCCTCGCCCCGGCCTCTGACCTGCTCGGCTGGCACCCGCATTTCGCCATGGAGGCCATCTTCTCGGAAACCGACCTACAGCGCCTGGAGGTCGAGCCAACGCCGCCTCTCGGGCTCTTCACCCTGGCCCGCCTGCCTGTTTGATTACCGGCTGCTTGATACTGGCTGCATCGAGAGTCACGCGGCGGCGGAGATGGTGGAGCTGAGGGGAATCGAACCCCTGACCTCCTCATTGCGAACGAGGCGCTCTCCCAACTGAGCTACAGCCCCATCGCCGGTCGCGAGGCGCCCCTCATGGCGAAACCGCCCCCCGAAGTCAAGTGCTGAACTCATGCGCTGGTCCGCGGCCGTTTTGCGCCGCCGCGGTGAATCCGCCATCCTCCCCAGGCGAAATGAGCAGGGGAGGGATCAATGCCACTAAGCCGCCGCCACATGCTGCAGGCCGCCGCCGCGGGCGCCTCGGCGCCATTGCTGGATTGGGCGCGCGCCTGGGCGGCGGATCAGCCCTTCACGCCGGAGAAGGGCGCCTCCCTGCAGCTTCTGCGCGGCGCCACGTTCCTCCCGGCCGAGGGTGAGACAACCGCGGCCAATGTCGCCGCCTTTACCGCCGCCACCGGGGTCGAGGTCAGGATCGAGAACATCACCCAGGACGACCTGCCGGCAAAGAGCGCGCTGGCCGCTCAGGTCGGCTCCGGCCCAGACATCATCTGGACACAGAACACCACCGCCCATCTGATTGCCGACAAGCTGGTCGATGTCAGCGATGTGGCGAAATACCTGGGCGGCAAATACGGCCCCTGGTACCAGGTCTGCATCGATCACGGCACGCAGGATGGGGCCCAAGGGAGGCACTGGATCTGCATTCCCATCTTTGTCGTCGGTTCGCTGCTCAATTATCGGATTTCCTGGATGCAGCAGGCTGGGTTCGGCACGTTCCCGGCCACCACCGACGGCCTGCTCAAGCTCTGCCAGGGCCTGCGAAAGATCGGCCACCCCGCCGGCTTCTCCTTCGGCCACGCGGTCAATGACGCCAACAACTTCAACTATTGGCTGCTCTGGGCCTTCGGCGGCCGCGTCACCGACGATGCCGGCCATCCCGCGATCGACTCGCCGCAGACCCTCGCCGCACTGGACTATGCGGCCGAATTGTATCCGACGCTGATCCCCGGCGTGCTGTCCTGGATGGACATCAACAATAACCGCGCCTTCCTGGCCGGCGAGTGCTCGCTGACCAACAACGGCATTTCGATCTACACCCAGGCGAAGAAGACCGCGCCCGAGATCGCCGCCGACATGGACCATGCCGCCATGCCGATCGGCCCCATCGGCGTGCCCACCGCGCAGAACCGCGTCGATCCCATGGTCATCTTCAAGTACACGAGGTATCCGAAGGCGGCGAAGGCGCTGGTCACCTTCCTGATGGAGGCGCCGCAATACCCGAAGCTGATTACCAACTCGGCCGGCTTCACCACCCAGGCACTGAAGGGCTACGCCGACAACCCGGTCTGGACCAGCGACCCCAAGATCGCCCCGTTCGGCAAGGCGGCCGAGGACAC
>DASQVN010000184.1:0-4492 GCA_035640755.1 Rhodopila sp. | reverse complement strand
TGCGGTAGGCCCAGAAGCATTGCAGGAAGACCGTGGCCACAATGTTGTGGCCCGCGTTCAGATCAGTCAGCAGCTCATCCAGGTAATACTTGTTGCCGGGCCGGTCCCATAGATGATGGTGCGGGTCGATGATCGGCAGGGTTGGGTCCAGAATCTCCTCGGTGTGCCTGGCCAGCCAGTCCGGGTTGGGGTGCGGATGCTCAATGACGAGAGGCTGCGCGGCGGACACGGCGTCGTGCTTCCCTCACTCATGCGGCCATGACTGGGTCGGTGCCGACGATCGTCGTGCGATGCATGACTCGACGCTCCCGCGGGTCGTGCGGCGTGACCTGGTGCATGGTGCAGCGGTTGTCCCACATCACCACATCGTCCGGCGACCAGCGGTGGCGATAGACGAAGCGGGGCTGCGCGGCGATCTCGGTCAGGTCCTGGATCAACTGCTGAGCTTCGGTGGGGGACAAGCCTTCGATTTCGTCGTTGTAGATGGGGCTGATGTAGACCGAGATTCGTCCGGTCACCGGATGCTTGCGCAACATCGGCTGCCAGACGGGTGGCATCGCGGCCTCTTCCTCCTTGGTCAGCGGCCGAAGCGAAGCCATCTTGTGCAAATGGCCGAAATTATGCCGAGCGCGCCGGCCCTGGAGCTGTCGCTTCAGGGATTCGGGGAGGGCTTCGTAGACCGCGTACATGTTGGTGAACTGCGTCTCGCCGCCGGTCGTGCTCGTTTCCACACCGTGCAGCAGGGCGCCGGTGCAGGGAATGGTCCGATAGCTGCTGTCCGTGTGCCAGAACTGCGCGAGGGAGACTTGCTTCACCGTAGGATGATCCGGCGGCATCAGGTTGCCGTCGTCATCGACGTTTGATACGCGGAATATCTCCCTCACCCGGCGCGACTTGATGATGTCCTGGTGAAAGATTTCGGGTTCGCCCAAGCTGCGGGTGAACGCGACGTGTTCCTCATCGGTGATGTGCTGTTCGGGGAAGACCAGCACCAGATGCTGCATCCAGGCATCGTGCACCGCCTGGAACGCATCCGCATCGAGCGGACGCCGCATGTCCACGCCGCGCACCTCCGCGCCCAGCGCCGGATGCAGCGCGCGAACCTGGATCCGGTCGGAAACGAGATTGGCCATGTCTGCCTCCCTGATTATGACGCGGGGTGTTCGGCGAATTCGAAGCCCATCGCCCGCGTGTGATAATAGATGCCGCCGTCCTGCACGATCAGGAACAGCGCCTGTTCATTGCCGCCGTTGTGGTGCGAATGGACCGAGACCGGTGGGGTAATCGTCGTTGCCCAGGGCGCCCAGTCCTTCCGTTTTCCGTCGATCACCGAAAAGCAGCGGTCGCCGTTGATCACCAGCGACACAGCCACCGAGTTGTGCCGATGCGGCCGCTGCACGACGCCACCGGGCAGGGAGTTCATCGCCACGGTCAAGGTCGGCAGGATGTTGCGTGTATGCTCCTGCGCCTCGGCGGACAAGATCAGGGCGGAGCCGGCGATCTGTTCGTTGCGGCCGACCTGGTACAGGAGATCGATCTGGCGGGCGATCTCAGCGCCGGTGAAATGCACCACTTGGGTCGGGGCCTCGCCAGCGGCCGGTGCACGCAGGTTCTCGAACGCCAGTTGCGGCTCATTCGTTACCAGCCACAGCACGGCATCCACCTCTCCGGCGGCGTGTTCAGCCGGGGCGCCGCCGGGTAGGATGAACAGGTCGCCCGCGGTCCAGGCGATATCCTCGTTATCGCAGCGCGTCGTGCCGCTGCCCTGAATCACGTAGGCGATCACACCGCTGGCGGCGAAATCGGTGGTCAGGCTCTCGCGGGCGCGGATTTTCGCGTAGCGCGCCAGGACCAGCGGCGTGGTCGCCGGAAACGCACAGGCCAAATCTGCTGAAATGTCGCAGGCGAACAGCCCGGTGAGTGTCGCCGGGTCCAGCGCCCGCGCCGGTTCATCGACGAAGATCCGGTCCGGCACCGGCGGCAATTGCACGTTGAAGCCGTTGCCGGTGTTGAAGAACCGGCCGCGCGCCTGGGCCGCGCTGGCCGGGGCTGCGGCATGCTGCACCGGCATTTCGGCGATCGTGCGCGGCAGAGGATCGTTGGGCATCGGGCATTCCCTCCCCGGCGCCTTGGCTGGCGCCCATGCTGCGACCATCGGCCCCGGCCAGGGCAGATGTCAAGAGGGAAACCGAATATTATTCGGAAAATGCGAGCCTATACCGGGTCCCAGCAGAACGCCTGCTCGGATGTATCCAGCGGCATGAACGCCTGCTTCATCGCCGGGATCGCGTGTTCGGCAATGGTCTCCGGCGTCCATCCTGCACTGCGGTGCATGATCCGGATCGGGCGCGGCGAGCTGAACAGGTAGATCTCGTTCATCCGCGTGCCGAAGACCTGTCCGCTGACGTCCTTCGCTGCGTCGGAAGCCAGGAAGACGGCCAGCGGCGCGTTCTTGTCCGGGGTCATGCGCTGCAGCTTTTCCACCATCGCCTTCTGTTCGGGCGTGGTAGCGGGGATCGAGCTGGTCATCCGGCTCCATGCCCAGGGGGAAAGGCAGTTCGATCTGACATTGTAGCGCCGCATGTCGAGCGCGATGGACTTCGACAGTGCGGTGATCGCCAGTTTGGCGGCGGCATAGTTCGCCTGGCCGACGTTGCCGATCAGTCCGGAGGTGCTGGTGATATGCACGAAGGCGCCGCTCTCCTGCTGCCGGAAATGTTCCGCCGCCGCTCGGCTGACGAAGAAGCTGCCGTTCAGATGCACGGAGATGACCGACAGCCAATCATCGGCCGACATGCGATGAAAGATGCCGTCGCGCAGGATGCCGGCGTTGTTCACCACAGCGTCGATCCGACCGAAATGGTCCAGCGCCGCCTGGATGATCCGGCGCGCCGATCCCCATTCGGCGACGGAATCCGTGCTGATTTCGGCCATACCGCCGTTCTGGCGGATCATGGCCTGGGTCTGCTGCGCGGGCGTTGCCGACTCGCCGCTGCCGGTCAGCGAGGCGCCTACGTCATTGATGATGACCTTGGCGCCGTGCGCCGCCATCATGATCGCGATCTCCCGCCCGATGCCGCCGCCCGCGCCGGTGACCACCACCACCTTACCATCCATCATGCCTGCCACGTTGTCCTCCTTTGCTTGGCGTCGCCAGATTGACAGGCCGGGTGCTGTGCCACAACGTCGGACCTGAATGAAATTCGGATTTCTGCCATCGGGAGGCGGACCATGCTGGGGCTGAACCTCGATTATCCGCTACTGCTGCCGACCGTGATCGATCATGCGGCAGCGTGCTTCGGCGCGACGGAGATCGTTTCCTGCAGCCGTACGGGGACGGTGCGGACCAACTACCGGCAGGCAGCCGAACGCAGCCGCCGGCTGGCATCGGCGCTGCTGCGGCTAGAGCTCGGGACGGGCGGGTTTGTTGGCTCCCTGGCGTGGAACACGCATCGGCACTTCGAATTGTTCTACGGCGTCAGCGGCGCTGGACTTGCGCTGCACACTGCCAACCCGCGGCTGGCGCCGGAGCAGATCATCTACACTATCAATTTCACCGGGTACCGCACGCTGTTCATCGACCTGGACACGGTCGCATTGGCCGAGCAGCTCGCGCCGACGCTGGAGGCCGTGGATCGGTACGTCGTGATGGCGGCGCGGGGGGATATGCCGAAGACAAGCCTGCCGAAACTCATGTGCCATGAAGACCTGATCGAGGCCGGTGATCCCGGCTATACCTGGCCGGTACTGGATGAACGCAGTGCCTGTGCGTTGTGCTTTACCTCCGGCACGACGGGTCAGCCGAAGGGGGTGCTGTATTCGCATCGGGGAACCGTGCTGTCGGCGCTGTCCACCGGCGGCGGCAATGGTTGGGGCCTGTCGGCCAGCGACGCGATTTTGGGCATTCCCGGCTTCTTCCATTGCAACGGCTGGGCGGTTCCGTTTCTCGGGCCGATGTACGGCGCCAAGATGGTGCTGCCCGGCCGGCGCGCCGATGACGCCTGGCTGCACAGTCTGATCGTGAACGAAGGAATCACCATTGCCGGTGGCGTGCCGACCATCTGGCTCGGCCTGCTCGATTACTGCCGCCAGACGGGACAGGGGCTCGGGCGCTTCCGCTGCATCTACTCCGGCGGCACCGCGCCGCCCGCGGCGATGATCGAGGCGTATCTGCGCGACTACGGCGTTTCGACGCGGCACGGCTGGGGCATGACCGAAACGACGCACGGCGCCACGATTTCCTTCGCCGAGAACGACGCGCCGATCGAGCAGGCGGTTGCGCAGATGCGCACACAGGGCAAACCGCTGTATGGCAACGAAATCCGTATCGTGGGCGACGATGGCGCGGCATTGCCACGCGACGGGCGGACGCCCGGCCACCTGCAGGTGCGCGGGCACTGGATCGCGGGCAGCTATTTCCGCCGTCCCGACGTGGACCTGCGGACCGAGGATGGGTGGATGAAGACCGGCGACGTCGCGGTGATCGATCCCG
>DASQVN010000183.1:0-3853 GCA_035640755.1 Rhodopila sp. | reverse complement strand
TCCTGCGCGCGCATGAGGCCGCCCTGCGACGCTACCTCGACGACAAGGGAAAGGGCATGGCCGGCCGCATCGGCCAGGAGGCTCAGGTCGAGGCCGCGCGTGCCGGCGTTGCCGCGCTCTGGAACGTGGCCGCTGGCGATGTAGGTTTCGTCAGCAACGTCGCCGAGGGTGTCGCCATGGTCGCCGAAAGCCTCGACTGGCGCGACGGCGGCTCGATCTGCATCGACGCCAACGAATATCCCTCGGTGGTCGGACCATTCGGCCTGCACCGCCGCCCGGGGCTACGCCTGATCCAGGCGCGCGGCACCGATCCTGGCCGCATCGCCGCCTGCGTTGACGGCAGCACGCGGCTGATCGCGGTCAGCTACGTCTCCTACCTGACCGGGGAGCGAACAGAGCTTGGCGCCCTGCGCGCCGCAGCGGATCGTGTCGGCGCCCTGCTGCTGGTCGATTTCACCCAGGCCTCCGGCTATCTGCCGATCGATGCCTCGGTCGCGGATTTCGCATTCAGCGCCTGCTACAAGTGGATGCTCGGGATCACCGGCGTGGCGGCTGCGTACTGGAATCGGGCTCGGCAGCCGGATTGGGCGCCGGCCTCGGCCGGTTGGCACTCCTTCGCGCCCGGTAGACGCGGCTACGACCCGATGCCGCCGCTGCACGCCGACGCCATGCGCTTCACCCGCGGCAACCCGGCGCACGCACCGGTCTGTGTGCTGAACAGCGCGCTGTCCTATCTGTCGCGGTTCGACCCGCACGATATCCAGCGCCACGTACAGACCCTGACCACCGCGCTGATCCGCAGGCTGGAACACCACGGGGTCCCGCTGATGACGCCCACCGACCCGGCTCGGCATGGCGCCAGCGTCTGCATCGCCTCCCCCCGCGCCCAGGCCGTAGCCGATGCCTTGGCCGCGGAGGGCATCCTGACCTGGAACGGCCACGGCCGCATCCGCATCAGCTTCCACGGCTACAACGACATGACAGACGCCGAGAGAGTGGCCGAAGCCTTGGCCAAAGAGCTACACCCGGACGGATAACCCCCATCCTCCGCGGCCCTCCGTCGTCCTTCGAGCCCTCTGTGGTGAAAAAACCACTACCAGCCGCCAGCACCCCCCAGCCAAGACCCCAAACCTCACCCCCCAAACTCCCGCCGGATCGCCTCCGAATCCTGCCCAACCCCCGGCACCGGGCCGAGCCGCGGTTCTTCACCGACCTTCACCACCGCCGGCGCAACGATATGCGCGACCTCTCCGTTCGGCAGGCCGACCGGGGTGCGGCGCAGTGCCGGATGGCGCCCCAGCGCCGCGAGATCGTTGACGAAACCATATGCCGTGTTGGCCGCCCGCAATTTGGCAGCAGCCTCATCCCGCGTTAGCCGTGCGAAGCTTTCGGCGACGCGGGCATCAACCACCGGCCGGTTGGCGACGCGGATGTTGTTCGTCTCGAACCCGGGCTGCGTCGGCAGGTTGGGGTCGTCCAGGAACTTCGCGCAGAACGTCGCCCACTCGCGTTCGTTCTGGATGGCGATCAGCACCAGCGCGCCATCCTTCGTGCCAAAGGCGCCATAGGGGCAGATCGATGGGTGCGCCAGGCCGATGCGCTGCGGCGTCTGCCCCGTGCCCTCGAAATACAGCAGCGGCACGTTCATCCAGTCGGCCACCGCGTCGAACAGGCTGACCTGCAGCGCCTTGCCGTGACCGGTCTTCGCACGCTCCAGCAGCGCCTCCAATACGCCCGTGTAGGCGTGCGCGCCGCAGCCGATATCGGCGATCGAGATGCCGACGCGGCCCGGGCCAGCCGGGTGGCCGGTCACCATCGCCAGCCCCGCCTCGGCCTGCACCAGCAGGTCGTAGGCCTTCATGGTTGCGTATTCGCCGGACTCGCCGTAGCCCGAGATATCAACCGTGATCAGCCCTGCATTGCACGCCCGCAGCTCGGCCGACCCAAACCCGGCCCGCGCCGCCGCACCGGGCGCGAGGTTCTGGATGAACACGTCGGCCTTCGCCAGCAGCCGGTGCAACAGCGCGGCGTCGTCCGGGTTCTTGATGTCGGCGACCAGGCTCTCCTTGCCGCGGTTCAGCCAGACGAAATAGCTCGAAAGTCCATGCACCGCCGTGTCGTAGCCGCGGGCGAAGTCCCCCTCCGGCCGCTCGATCTTGATCACGCGCGCACCGGCGTCGGCGAGGCGCGACGCGCAATACGGCGCGGCGACCGCCTGTTCCAGGGAGATGACGAGCAGGCCTTCCAGCGGTTTGGTCATGCATCAGGGTCCTTCGAACGGCGTCAGCCAGGGAGGCGCCGGACAGCACCATGACTGCGCGGTGGAAGGCAATGCCCCATACGCGTCAGGATAAGGCGGGGGAGGAGACGACGCTTGTCCGCGCGCCGCGCCCTCTCCGTCATGGCCGGCCGCCGAGCCGGCCATCTGCGCTGCAACGGTGGTGCGTGGATGGCCGGGTCAAGCCCGGCCATGACGGGTACGCAACGCCGGCAGCAACACTCCTCCCGCGTGGAACCTATCCCGGGCGGCTCACGCCTCTACTGACAGCAAAGCAGTTTGCATCAGAAACAACCACCGTCACAGATTCGCCTGGAAATCAACGTAGTCGCGTATCTTGCGATAGACCTGCAGGCGGTTGCGCTGGCTATCGGCGACGATGATCTCGTCGGTGGCCGGATTGAAATCCACCGCTGTCGGGAAGCAGAACCGCCATTGCGGCTCCAGGTTGCGGACGCGGCGGAGCGCTTTCCTCATGTCGGGGTTCGCATCAATGACCTGCTGCCCCCATTTCGACATCACCTGCGCATCGCCCATCAGGTTGGTGATCGGCCGGCCCTCCCGGTCGAAGATGCTGATGCGGTGGTTGCCCCAGTCCGCGATGTAGATGTCGCCGTCGTTGTCCACCGCAACGTCGGTCGGGTGGTTCAGCAGCCCGGCCTTGGGATAGGAATCCGGATGCAGGCTGGAGATATAGGGTCCGAGATAGGTGACGGCGTAGGCGTCCTTCGCCACCGGGGGCGTCCCGTACTCGCCGATCTGCATCAGGAACCGGCCTTCGGGCGAAAGCTTCTGCACCCGGTGATTCTTCCAGTCGGCGACGTAGATGTTGCCGTCCGTATCCACCGTCACGCCCCAGGGCTGGTTGAACTCGCCTTCGCCGCTGCCGGCCTTGCCGCATTGTGCGATGAACTTTCCTTCGCCGGTCACGATCTGCAGGCGGTTGTTGCCGCTATCGACGACGATCAGGTTGTCGTTGCTGTCGCACGCAAGGCCGGCGGGATGCAGGAACTCGCCTTCGCCGCTGCCGGTCCGGCCGAACTTGCGGACGAAGGTGCCGTTGGTGTGGAAGACGGAAATCGTGTTGGTCCACTCATCGGCGACATAGACATTGTGCTGGCTGTCCACCGCCACGCCGAACGGCCAGATCGACTTGCCGTCACCATCGCCATAGGTGAAGAACTCCGCGATCTGCTCCTCATCACCCGCGCCGCCCAGCTTCAGCCGGTTCACCCGCTGCCCGAAGTTGTTTTCGTTGCCGCGGTTGGCCACGAAAAGATCCCCATCCCTGCCCAGGCACATTGCCTGCGGATAGTTGAAGCCCGGCCCGCTCGCCGCGCCTCGCCCGATCGCATAGATCCAATCGTAGGTCCGCCCGTTCGCGACCGTTGTCAGCGGCATTGTTGTTCTCCCCGTCTCTCCCGTTCTTGCCTTGGCGCGTGATGACCGGAGGCGGCATCGCCGGAGGTCTGAATCACGCGCCCAAACAATCCCTTATGCGTGATGACCGGAGGCGGCATCGCCGGAGGTCTGAATCACGCGCGCAAACAATATCTTGCGCCCCCCGCGCGGGGG
>DASQVN010000182.1:0-3952 GCA_035640755.1 Rhodopila sp. | reverse complement strand
ATCGGCTGCGCCCGGATTCGCCACGCTGGTTCGCCTCGCTGGTTCGCCTCGTTGGGCCGGCTATTGATCCACGACCCGTAATCGGGCTGATTTCCGACACCAAGCAGTTGAGGAAACGGCACATGCGGATCGAAGGTCTTCCGGCGATGGTCACTGGCGGCGGTTCCGGCCTCGGCGCTGCCACCGCCGCCCACCTTGCTTCCCTCGGCTGCAAGGTCGCGGTGGTGGACATCAACCAGGCTGCGGCCGAGGCGCAGGCGGCCCAGATCGGCGGCATCGGCATCGGCTGCGACGTGGCGGATGCGGCATCGGGCGAGGCGGCATTCGAGAAGGCCCGCGCGGCGCATGGCCCGGTGCGCATCCTGGTCAACTGTGCCGGGATCGGCACTGCCGGCCGGATCGTCGGGCGCGACGGGCCACTGAAGCTGGAAGCGTTCGAGCGTGTGATCCACATCAACCTGATCGGCAGCTTCAACATGCTGCGTCTGGCAGGCGCCGAGATGTCGGCGGCCGATCCGTTGGAGGAGAACGAACGGGGGGTGATCATCAACACCGCCTCAATCGCCGCGTATGAGGGGCAGGTTGGACAACCGGCCTATGCGGCTTCGAAGGCCGGGGTGGTCGGCATGACGTTGCCTGCGGCGCGGGAGTTGGCGCGGGCCGGCGTGCGGGTGGTTACCATCGCGCCCGGATTGTTCCAGACGCCGATGGTCGATGCGCTGCCGCAGGACGTGCAGGCCAGCCTGGGCGCTGGGATCCCCTACCCACCGCGGCTTGGCCGGCCGGATGAATACGCCGCCCTGGTCGAGCATATCGTACGCAACCGGTTCCTGAACGGCGAGGTCATCCGCCTGGACGGGGCGCTTCGCATGCCGCCGCGGTAGGGCGCGGCCGCGTCTTTCCGGTCAGCCAAGCAGGGCGCTGGCGTGGATCGTCACGCCGGGCAGGGCCTCGGGCGTCAATGTTCCGCCGCGGCCGACCTGCGACGCCATGGTGTAGCCCTCCGGCGTTGGGGTGCGGTACACCTCGACGTGGCCGGCCTGGACATTGACGATCCAATATTCGGGGATGCCGTGGCGCGCATACAGCGGGCGCTTGATGGCGCGGTCGTAGGAGAGGCTGGAATTTGCCACCTCGATGACCAGCAGCACGTCGTCCGGCCTGGGGATGGACTGCCGGTAGAAGTCGGGGCGCGGCTTCAATACCGCGAAGTCGGGCTGTGGCTCGGTCATGTTGCTGAGCCGGACCGGGTTGCCGACGGCGACGATGCCGGCATCGCCGATGGCGAGGACGAGGATACGGTTCAGCGCGTTCACCGTGCCGGAGTGGTCGCTGCCGATCGGTGCCATGGCGATAAGTTGTCCTTCGATCAGCTCGACGCGGTCATCCTCATGCAGGATGCCGGCCTCGCCCATACGGTGATATTCGGCAACCGTGATCGGGCGGCGCGGCACCCAGGGATTGCTGGCGAGAAGATCGGTTTGGATCACGTCCATGGCCGTGGCTCCATGCGGCGGGGAGCACAGTCTAGCACAAGCGGGGAACCTAGACGGCCCCCATTTCCTTCAATTCGCGGCTGAGCTGCTGGACGGCGCGGCTGCCGAAGGCGACGTAGAGGCGGCGGCGGAAGATGACCGCCAGCCAGTCCGGGCGCCTGCGCAGGACGCCGTCGGCGATCAGACGGTCGGCTTCATCGGCAACGGCTTCGTTAATCCGGTCCAGCACGTCGTCGGACAGGGGCTGGCCGGCGAACGACTTGACGCGGGCGTTCAGACGGGCGGTGGCCAGAACCTCTCGGTCAGTGACATTCGCCGGGGTTTCGAAGAGCAGCTTCTGCAGATCCGTCATCGGGCCGAGCGTGCCCCCTTGCTGTCGTTTCCACGTGGCAGATGGGGTGCGGACCGCACGGTTGCCATACCTCCTGAACCCAGCGGAACCGTGAACGGCCGGAACGATTCGGTCAAGAATTCATTGGCCGCTGGTCTGCTTCGGGCATGACGAGGCATGACCCGCGCCATACCTGATGGATAAGGGAATCAACCTCCGGCGACTCACAAAAATCCGGACCAGAGCGGGTACGGCCGCCGGGGCGGCTACGTCACCCCTGGTGCTGCAGGGCACCTTCGTCCTGGCGCAGCAGGGCGCGCAGCGCGCCGACGATCTGCTGCGGCGTGATCGGCTTGCGCAGTACCGGGCAGGTCTCGGGCAGCACGCCGGCCGCAGCCAACCTTGCATCAGTAGGCGCGTAGCCGGTCAGCAAGGCAGCCGGCAGGCCGGGGCGCAGGGCGAGTGCCTCCCGGATCAAGGTGATGCCGTCCATGCCAGGCATCGAGAAGTCACTGAGCAGCACGTCGGGAACGACGCCCGCCCGCAGCATCGCCAGAGCTTCGGCACCGCTCGCCGCACGGTCGACGGCGAAGCCGGCATCCTCAAGGCTGAAGGCCAGCGTTTCGCTCACCAGCTCCTCATCGTCGACCAGCATCACGCGCTTGCCGGCGCGCGCCTGCTGACGGCCACGCGCCGGATCGCCCGTGACATCGGCGGGATCGTCCGCGGCGGGTAGCCAAAGGGTCACGGTGGTGCCCTCTCCCAGCTCGCTCTCGATCGCCAGGGCGCCGCCGCTCTGCTCCGCGAAGCCTTTTGCCATGGACAGGCCGAGGCCGGTGCCACCGCCCGGTCCCTTGGTGGTAAAGAACGGGTCGGCCGCGTGCGCGAGCACGGCGGCATCCATACCGGTTCCGGTGTCGCTGGTGGTGAGCCGCACGTAGCGTCCTGGCACGAGGCTGTCCCTCGGGCCACCCCAGGGCTGGCCGGGGGCGACGGTCTCGGCCAGCGCGGCGAGCGTCAGGGTGCCGCCGTTCGGCATGGCGTCGCGCGCGTTCGTTGCCAAGTTGACCAAAGCGGTCTCCAACTGGACCTTGTCCGCGACGATCGGCGGCAGGCCCGGCTGATGCTCGACCCGCACATTGATGCCGGCGCCCAGAGTATGAGCCAGTACCTCGGCAAGATCGCCCAGCATCGTGGCCGGTTCGATGCGTTCGGATTCGAAACGGGCCTGCTGGGCAAAGGACAGCAGGCGGCTGGTGATGGTGCCGCCGCGCTCGGACGCGGTCAGGATGATCCGCGCGAACCGCCGCACCACGCTGGGGTCCGCCGCTCGGCTGTCGATCAGGCTGGCGCTGCCCTGCACCGCCTGGAGAATGTTGTTGAATTCGTGCGCGACGCCGCCGGCAAGCTGTCCGACTGCCTGCATATGCTGGCCGTGGCGCGCGCTCTTTTGCGCGGCCTCGCGCGCCAGGATCTCCTCCTGTACGCGCTGTTCCAGACTGCGGTTCGCCTCCTGCAGGTACACATGCGCGGCGGACTCGGCCTGGACAAGGTCATGCACATCGGTGGCGGAGCCGACCCATGTCGTGACAGTTCCGTCTGCCGCGCGGAGCGGCTCCGTCTGCATCAGGTGCCAGCGCCACATGCCGTCGCGGGCGCGATGGATGCGCAGGCGGCGAGTGTGGCCCCCGGCATCGCGGATCGCCTTCTGCCAGCCTTCCCGCCAGCCTCGCCGCTCCTCAGGATGGACGGCGGCGAGCCAGCCTTCGTTCAGCAATGACGCCGTGCCGGTGCCGCAGTAACGTGGCCAGGACTCGCTCAGCCAGATCACCCGGCCGGCGGCATCCGCTTCCCACACCATGACAGGGAGGGCGTTCGCCAGGATCTGGAACCGCGCTTCATGATCCGACGCGCGCGGCGCCGCACTGCCGGCCACCAAGGCCGAGCGCCGGGGGGCGTGGCGCAAAACGTTTCGCGTGATCCTGCCGAGGGAATTGAACAAGGCGGGCATTCAGCCGACCGCTCTCAATCAACCATGCCGGCAACCATGGCGGCGCGGCGCGGAGTTCGGGCCGACGTGGCTGGACGAGCCAGCGTCAAGCGCATTGATGACAGCCATTCCCCA
>DASQVN010000181.1:0-4393 GCA_035640755.1 Rhodopila sp. | reverse complement strand
TCCACCTGCGCCTCGTCGGCAACATTCATGCCAACGCCCAGGGCGCGGGCGGCGCCCCCCAGCTCGGCGGCAGCCGCTTCGGCGGCCCTGCCGTCGAGATCGGCAATGACCACCCTCGCCCCCTCGGCCACGAATTTCCGTGCGATATCCCTCCCGATGCCGCTGGCCGCACCAGTGACAATGGCAACCTGATCCTTCAAACGCATGGCATGTCTCCGTCAGGCCGCGAGATGCTTCGGGCGATGCCGCATCGGGACCTCACGTTCGAGGTAGTCGTGCGCGACCCGGCCCAGGCCGAGCGTCAGATCGGCGATGATGTGAACGGCCGATATCACCTCGAGCACCGGCAGCTCCGCCACCGGCGCCAGTGCATGCGGCTGGAGTGACAGCGCGGCGGGGCCGGTCCAGGCGCCTTTCAGTTGGATGTCCTCGAGATAGTATTCGACCAGCTCGCAGATACGCGGGCTGCCATCCACATGCGGGATGATCTTCAAGAGGTAGTTGGGTGCGGTGAGCACGGTCTCGATCGCCCGCGGGTCAGCGGCCTGATGCTTGTAGCCCATGGTGGCGGTCGCTACCCGCACCGGCCCGTAATCCAGGGTGCCAACCAGCGTGTCGGTCTCCGCCCTGAGGCTCGGGCTGGCCAGCTTTTTCGGAAAACCCCAGAGTTCCCGGCCGCCGGCGATCGGCGGATGATCGTTCAGGAACATGCAGTGTGTGTAGCCGCCCCGGCGCCCCCGGAAGCGGACCGGGATCACTTGCCCGGTCTCGGTATAGTCGCCGAAGCCGGTGGAGTCAGGCATGCGGATGAACTCGTACTTCACCACGGGCTCGTCCACCTCAAGGGGGGCCGGCACCACGGCCCGCAGCCGTGCCGGATCGGTGCGGTAGGTGACGATCAGGTATTCCCGGTCGACGAACCGGTACGGCCCTCGCGGGAAGGCCGGGCTCATGAGCGGCATGGCGAAGGCATTGGTGAGGATCTCATCCTCGGTCATGGTAATCTCCTGCTTCTGTCGTGTTATTCACGCCCATCGCGGGCAAGGTCGAAGGTGCCGACCCCGTCGAGGTCAGCCGGCCGTTCCAGCACCTCCGGATGGCGCAAGGTCCGGACCGCATCGGCGTAACCGGCCTGCCAGTGCTCCTGCATGCTGGTGCGAGAGAACTCGTAATCCTTGTTGTGCCGCTCGTAGTGCTTCGGGCGGTAGATCAGATGCGCTAAAGAGAAGACCTTGTGGTCGGCAAAAGGGATCAGATCCCTGGCTTCAGGGGTGTCGCGCAAGTCGGGTGGCAGCTTCTCGAGCAGGCCGGCCAGCCTGTTGCGTATGCGCTGCTGTCGCTTGAATTGATCGGTGTTGGCGCGCGTCCGGCTGGAGTACTGGATCTCCTTCCTTCGCATCTCGACCTCGGCGAGGTCGCGCGGGAACTCGCCGTGGGCGCTCCATAAATCCACCTGGAAGGCCAGAGTGTCCTGGCGCGGCTCGCTGAGTGCCACCCACTCCAGCGGTGTGTTCGAGACCAAGCCGCCGTCCCAGTAGTACTCGCCTTCGATCTCGATGGCCGGGAAGCCAGGCGGCAGCGCGCCACTCGCCATGACATGCTCGGGCCCGATGGTATGGGTGGTGTTGTCGAAGTAAACGAAGTTGCCACTGCGGACATTGACCGCGCCGAGGCTGAGCCGGGTGGCACCGGCATTGATGCGGTCGAAATCGATAAAGCGCTCGAGGGTCGCCCGGAGCGGCGCCGTCTCGTAGAAGCTGGTGGCCTCCAAGGAGCCCGGTGGCTGCAGCCAGGGCGCCGGCACGCGGAGTTCGAAGAAGCCCGGTGCGCCTCCGACAATGGCGGACCAGGCGTTCATCTGGTTCAGGAGCGAGCGGGCTGCTTCGCCGCGGGCCAGGCCGGGCAGCCAGCCGTTCCACCAATGATTTGGGGGTGCCGCGGTGATGCTGTCCCAGAAGCCGCGGAGCATCTTGACGCCCTTCTCGGGCGCATTGCCGGCGATGATGGCGGCGTTGATGGCGCCGATCGAGATGCCCGCGACCCAGTCCGGCTGCAGGTTGGCCTCGAACAGCGCTTCGTAGACCCCGGCTTGGTAGGAACCGAGTGCGCCGCCACCCTGGAGCACGAGCGCGACGCATTCGAAGGGTGGACGTGGCCGGATCCGGTGCTTCTGCGCCAGCAGTGGTTTGCCGAGGCTCAAGTCGCGGCGCGTGGAACGCCGATCTGAACCAGGCGGCAGGACCGATGCCCGGGAACGGGCCAAACTCATATGAGCATCGTCAGGCATGGGTTACTCCTCTTCTCCATGGTCGGGTTGCGCGAGCTGTGGGGGATGGCGGGCACCCAGGGTCAGGCCGGGCCACCGCCGTCCTCGGCGCAGCCCGGCGGGGGGGCTGGCGGGCGTGGGACGACGGAGGCCGACCTGTCAGGTGCTGCTGCTGACGTTCACCTGTTCAGACGATAAAGCCGTTTCAGTCGTTACCAGGCTGGGCTCGTGGGCCGTCGGTCAGCTCCGAACGGCAAGGAAAGGAGGCCGGACACGGTGGCGAGCTTGCGGCGTTTCATTGCGGAGGGCCGCGCCCGCTGTCGCCTCACACCACAACGGAGGGGGACCCTGTCCAAGTCAGCCCTGCAGACCTGGCTGAATGCCAAAAGCGGATCCGGATCGAAGCCTTTGGCCACCGCTTCCTTCGCGAGTTGCCGCAGCTCGATTTTCGGCTTCAGCGAGATCTCGAGGATCGCTCTGAACACCCCCTCCGCCTCGGCGATGACATCAGCCGGTGCGAAGAGCCTCATGCGGTTGATCAGTCCGATCAGGCGCTGCTCATCACCCCGTAGTGCTGCGATGTCGTCATGAATGAAAGCGGTCAGCACGAGATTTGACGCAATCATGATGAAATCGGCGTAAACGGCCTCCCGCTTCGCGACCTCTTTTGCAACGCGCTGAAGGCGATCCTGGCAGCGCTGGGTGTAGATGGCACCAACCAGCGAGGCGCCACCGCCCAGGAGGGCACCAAAGAGCGCAGAAAGCGGGCCCAGCAAGCTTACGTCGATGTGCACAGTCGCCTCCATGAACCTGAAGTTCGTGCTTGAGCTATCGTCATCTCCGCCTTCTCCCCTGCGTCACTGCCCGGCCATGACGGTCTGCTTGCGCCCTGCGTGCTGAGCCTCATCCGGCCGGGGCGGCGTGATGCGGAACCAGGTGACATAGAGGGCTGGCAGGAACAGCAGGGTGAGCAGGGTTGCCACGGCGAGGCCGCCCATGATGGCGTAGGCCATCGGGCCCCAGAAGATGGTTGGCGCGATCGGGATCATGCCGAGGATCGCGGCGGCCGCGGTCAAGAGGATCGGGCGGAAGCGGTGCGAGGTGGCTTCGATGACCGCATCCCAAGGATGGCGGCCATGCGCCCTTTCCGTTTCGATCTGGTCGATCAGGATCACCGAGTTGCGCGCGATCATGCCCGAGAGCGCGAGCACGCCCAGGATCGCCACGAAGCCGAGCGGCTTGTCGGCCAGCAGCAGGGCCGCGACAACCCCGATCAGACCCAGAGGCACGACGCTGAGCACGAGGAACAGGCGGCTGAAGCTCTGCAGCTGGATCATCAGCACGGTCAGCATCAGGATCAGCATCACCGGCGCGACCGCCATGACCGAGGTTTGCCCCTTGTTGCTCTCCTCGACGGTGCCGCCGGTGCCGATGTGATAGCCGCTCGGCAGGCTGGCGTTCAGCGCCGTGATCTTGGCCGCGAGGTCCTGCACCACGGTGGCGGCCTGGATACCCGGCGCGGTATCGGCCTGCACCGTCACCGTGGGCCTGCGGTCGCGGCGCCAGACGATCGGGTATTCCTGGCCATACTCGACGGAGGCGATCTGGCTCAGCGGCACGGTGCGCCCGTTCGACAGCGGCACCTGCAGTGTCCGGATCGTATCCAGCGACATGCGCTGCTCGGCGGTGGAGCGGACCAGCACGTCCACCAGATAGATGCCGCTGCGCATCTGCGTCGCCGTGATGCCGGTCACCACCGTGTTCAGCGACTGGGCGAGGTCCTCGGAGCTCAGGCCCAAGAGGCGCGCCTGGTCCTGGTCGACCTTGATCCTGACGGTGCGCCCGGGGTCCATCCAGTTGTAGTTGATGTTCCGCGCGCCGGGGTCCGATCCCAGCACGTCGGCAACCTTGAACGCGATGGCGCGCACCTGGTCGGGCTCCGGTCCGCTCACCCGATACTGCAGCGGCCAGCCCACCGGCGGGCCAAGTTCCAGCGGATAGACCCGCGCGACCACGCTCGGGAACTCGCTCGCCAGCGCCTGCTCGAGCCTTGCCTTGACCCGCTCGCGCTGCTCCACGCCCTTGGTGACGACCACGGATTGGGCGAAGAAGTCGTTCGGAAGCTGA
>DASQVN010000180.1:0-2595 GCA_035640755.1 Rhodopila sp. | reverse complement strand
CGCCAGTCCAATGTCGGCGATGCGCGGTTAACCTGGTTGGGTTGAGTTGACGGCCTGCGCAGATGGCGGCGTCCAGTTCCAGGGCTGCAGGGTGTGCCAGGATCCGCCTCCATATCCGCTACTGTCCGACATCTGGTTCCGCACCTTGCTGTCATGGCCAGTCCCCGACATCTTTGGCGGTGTAGGCAAGCAAAGCGCGACATCCGCGCACCCTGCCCTTACCGTCATGGACAGGACCCCGCCCGCCTGCGCTCCGCCATCGGTGCACGGACAACCGCACCAGGCTTCAGCCGAGCGATCCCCTCACCCCTCCGGCACGATCAGCGCCAGCCCGCTCTCCGGATCCTTCCGCTTGTGCAGATGCCGCGGCGACTCGGTCAGCACCACTTCCAACGTCGGCCGTACACGCGCCTCCAGCAGGTGCCCGCCCATCGCCATCCCGTCCGAGCGGCTGACCACCACATGCGGATGCAGCGAGGGCTTCCCGTCCGGCCCCAGCGCCACGTCACCGACGAATGACACGACCTCGACCTGCTCCCGCACCGGGATTTTCCGGTAATCCTTCGTCTCCCAATCGAAGAACCCGAGCACCGCGTCGCTGAACGCCCCCACCCCGGTCAGTTGCGCCGCCGCTACCCCATGCTCCCGCGCGAACCCCTCGATGCATCCCACCGCCTCGTCGCCCTTCTCGAGCACCAGCACATAGGTCTTCTGTGAGCCGTCATTGATCAGCTTGGACTTCATGCCGCGCGCCCTCCTCTGTCTCTCGCCGCCTTAACGACGCGCACGCTCATCCGCCGCACGCGCCCCCCAGGAAGCGCCGATCAAGAATCCGCAGCACCGGCCCGCTATCCTATCCGGAACGTCAGCGGCGAAATTGCCTCCGCCGTCCGGTGCGCCCAGTCGAGCCCCGGAACATTCGCCTTCACCCGCGCCTGCGCCTCATGCAGCGCCGCAGCCGCCGCCGGATAGTCGATGGTGAGCACCCTGCCATCCTCCACCACCTTCCGCCCATCCACGAACACCGTCCGTACCGCCCGGTCCCCCGCCGCATAGATCAGGCTGCGCACCGGATCATGCGTCGGCCGCATCATCGGATGCGCCAGATCCACCAGCACCAGATCCGCTCGGCAGCCGGCTGCGAGCCGCCCGATATCCTCCCGCCCCAGCGCCCGCGCGCCGCCGATCGTCGCCGCATCGAACAGATCGGTGCTGTTCATCGTCCGCGGATCGTTTGCCTGCGTCCGCGCCAGGTAGGAGACCAGCCGCAGCTCATCCAGCATGTTGTGCGGATACGTATCCGTCCCCACCCCCATGTTCACCCCAGCCCGGCGGTAGCGCCCGAAATCCTTCAGCGTGATCCCCCGCCGTGCGAACACCGTCGGGCAATGCGCCACCGTCGTCCCCGTCTCCGCCAGCCGCGCCAGGTCGGTCTTCGTGTGCCACGGCGTCGAGGGATGATCGTCGAGGAAAATCCCATGTCCGATGATCGACCGCTCCGACAGCAGCCCGAGGTGGTCCAGCCACCCGATCGGCGTGTAGCCGTGCCGCCGCGTGATCTCGTGGAACTCGCTGACCGACTGCGCGGCGTGGATCTGCCACGCCACCCCGCGCGCCTTCGCCTCGGCAAAACTCTCCTGCAGCAGCCCTTCCGAGCACGTATCGACCTGCGCCGGCACCACCATCCCGAACAACCGCCCGCTCGGATGCTGCTCGGCCCGCTCGATCAGCTGCAGTGCCTCTGCCATCGCCTTCTCGCCGGCAGCCTCATCCCAGGCATACTCCACCAGGTGTCCGTTCTTCGTGTACCAGCGCGCCGAACGAAACATCGGCGCGACGCAGACCCGCATCCCGGCTTCCGCCAGCAGGTCGAGCCACCCCGGATGCGCCATCGACAGATCCGCCAGCGTCGTCACCCCCGACAACAGCAGCTCCGACAGCGCCACCCGCACGCAATGCGGCACCGCCTCGGCATCCGCCCGGAAAATCGGCAGATACTCGTAGAGCGATGAATTGTAGAACCCGGGACTGCCGATCTCATCGATCAGCCCTTTGTTCATCGGCTCGCTGGACGGATGCGAATGGATGTTGACCAGGCCGGGCATCACCATCATCCCCGCCCCGTCGATCACCTCATCCGCCGCCCCCGCATACCCGCGGCCGACAAACGTAATGACACCGCCCTCGAACGCCACATCCGCATCCGGCAGATACAGATGCGACCGCGCCCCCGCATCCCACCCCACCACCATCGCGGCATTGCGGATCACGGAAACAGTCATCTGCCGGTTCCCCATCGGACCACCCATTGCCCAGCCTAACCGCGTCTCGTCGCCGTGGGCGCCGCCGACCGCTGGTCCATGCGTCGCCGCACCGACTGGGCCGCGCTCCGCGCTCAGCCGCTCGCCATGCTGCTGATCGGCTTCCTGCTGTTCCTGCTGATCCCCCTGGGCATCACCCCGGTCGCCGCCATCGGCTTCCTGACCCTGATCGCCATGACCCTCAGCCTCGCCGCAGGCCTCACAATCGTCTCAGCGGTCCTCGCCTGGCGCCCAACCCTCTCCGTGCGGCGCGCGCTCGCCGTCAAGGACGGGC
>DASQVN010000179.1:0-3863 GCA_035640755.1 Rhodopila sp. | reverse complement strand
GACCCCCAGCCGCCGGCGCTGGGTGGATGGCGGAACGTGCTGCCGGCATGCACGCCGACCGGCAGTCCGAACTTCTCCGCCGCGCGGTAGATCGGCCAGTTCTGCCGCCGCCCCAATGGCAACTCCGCCATCGCCAGCAGCAGGACCTGCACGAAGCGCCGGTCCGGCGCCAGCCGCTCGATCTCCCCGGCCGCCAGTTCGGCGCTGTGCGGCGGCACGACGATCGAGGCGCGAAGCCTCGGGTCGCGGTCCAGCCACTCCGCCTTGATCCACTCATTGATCGCTCGGCAGAAGGCAAGCGAGAGATCCTCGCTGAACATCATCTGCGCGCCATGGATGACATTGAGGATGCCGTGGCGGATGCCGAAATGGTCCAGCACATGGCCCTGCAGTGCGCTCAGGCTGCTGCTCGCCGGCACGTCCGGCAGCGCCCAGTCCGGGCGCTTGTTGATCGGCGCGTTCACCGGATAGCTGCTGGGCTCGAAATTGTCGCGCTCCAGCCCGCGGCGCTGGACGTGCTCGCGCCAGTAGGGCTCGAAATAGGGCAGCAGCACGCGGGTGTTCGGCAGGACGGCGTGGATGTCGCAGTCGATCGCGCCGGGAACAGGACGGCCACTGACAGGTTGCTCGGTACGCTCCATGGGCGGTGCTTTCGCCTTCGCTTTTGGCCCGGGAAGGCTAAGGCAGGCCGCGGACCATGTAAACGTCATGGGCCATGCCGTCCCGGCAACCCCCTGAGTTACGCACCCGGCAGCAGCACCGCCGCCCCCTCCAGCCGCCCGTCCCGGAGCGCGGCAAGCGCCTCATTGGCCGCGGCAAGCGGAAACGTCGTCGTGCTGGTGCGCACCGGCACCTGTGGGGCGAGTTGCAGGAATTCCTCGGCATCGCGCCGGGTCAGGTTCGCCACCGATCGCAGCACACGCTCCCCCCACAGCAGGGAATACGGAAACGCCGGAATGTCGCTCATGTGGATGCCGCCGCACACTACCGTACCGCCTGGCTTGACCGCCGCGAGCGTCGCCGGCACCAGCGCCCCCACAGGGGCAAAGATCAGCGCCGCGTCCAGCGGTTCCGGCGGCGCCTCATCCGATCCGCCGGCCCACTCGGCACCCATGCTGCGGGCGAAGTTCTGCGCCGTGGCATCGCCCGGCCGGGTGAAGGCGAACACCTGCCGCCCTTGGTGCCGAGCCACCTGCGCGATGATGTGCGCAGCCGCCCCGAAGCCGTAGATGCCGATCAGCCGGGGATCGCCCGCCAGGCGCAGCGTGCGGTAGCCGATCAGCCCGGCACACAGCAGCGGCGCCGCCTCGGCATCGCCGTAGTGGTCCGGAATCGGGAAGCAGAAGCGGGCATCCGCGACGGTGGCCTCGGCATAGCCGCCGTCGATCTGGTAGCCGGTGAAGCGCGCCCGCGGGCACAGGTTTTCCTGCCCCGCGCGGCACCAGTCACAGACGCCGCAGCACCAGCCCAGCCAAGGGACGCCGACGCGGTCATCGACGCTGAACCGCTCGACCCCCTCGCCCAGCGCCAGCACGCGCCCGACGATCTCATGCCCCGGCACCAGCGGCAGCTTCGGGTCCGGCAGCTCCCCGTCCACCACGTGCAGGTCGGTGCGGCATACGGCACAGGCCGAGATACCGATCAGGATCTGGCCCGGTCCGGGCGCCGGCGTGCCGACCTCCCGGCAGTGCAGCGGCGTGTGCGGCGCGCGGAACAGCATGGCGCGCATGGCGTCAACCGCCCCGGATGCGGGACAGGCGCGGTTTCGTCGGCGGCGGCTCCGGTTGCGGCGCGCGCGGCGACAGCAGCGCGTCGATCTGTGCGGAGTGCGCAACCTTGCCGCTGTGCACATACGCTTCGTGGTTCGCCTCGATGGCGTCCGGGTCGTAGAGATAGTTCACCATCATGCCGAACGACTCGTGCATGCCCCGTGCCGAGGTGTTGCCCAGCCAGTTGATGCGCTCCAGCCGCGCGCCGTTGCCAAGGTGGAAGCGCGCCACCGGATCGACCGCGCGCCCGTCCTGCCCCGGCCGCGTCGGATCTGGCCGCGTCGGATCCGGCCTCGTCAAATCTGGCCGCATCAGATACGTAGCACACAACCGCAGCAGGGGCGCGCGCAGCAGCTCCGCCCGGGCGGGGTCCTGCCACCACCCATCCTCTCCGGTCAGCTTGCGGAAGGCATCGCCGATATCGGCCACGGTGCCGCCCACGGCCGAACTCAGACGCCGTGCTTCTTCCGGGCTGAATACCGCCGCGCCGGCCGAACCCGATTCCGTGCCCGGGCCGGCAAGCTGCCGGTCCAGCCAGCGCCGGAAGCCCGGCACCGGCGACAGGGTCGAGAACCGCGTGATCTGCGGCAACTCCGCCTTCAGCTCCTCCACCACCTGCTTGATCAGGAAGTTGCCGAAGGAGATGCCGCGCAGCCCCTCCTGGCAGTTGGAGATGGAGTAGAAGATCGCCGTGTCGGCCCTGGCCGGGTCGCCCGGGGGCTCATCGCGCGACAGTAGCGGCTGCACCGCTTCGGCCAGGCCCTGTACCAGCGCCACCTCCACAAAGATCAGCGGCTCGCCCGGCAAGGCGGGATGAAAGAAGGCAAAGCACCGGCGGTCGGCGTCGAGCCGGTGGCGCAGGTCGTCCCAGCCCTGGATCTCATGCACCGCTTCGTAGGCGATCAGCTTCTCCAGCACCGCCGCCTGGGTCTGCCAGTCGATCCGGCGCAGCTCCAGGAAGCCGCGGTTGAACCAGGACGCGAACAGGTGCCGCAGGTCCGAATCCAGCACGCGCAGCCCAGGCTCCGCCCGCAGCAGGCCCAGCAATTCCTCGCGCATCCGCAGCAGGGCGGCCGTGCCGCCCGGCGCGATGTTCATCCGCCGCAGCAGCTCCTGCCGTGGCGGTTCGGCGGCCGCGGCCAGCCGCACCGCCTGCGCCGGCGTCGGTTCGGCCAGATACGCCTCGGCAGCCGCGCGCAGCGTGTTCACATCGGGGCCAAACCCGGCCGAGACGAACCGATAGAACGCCGTCCGGCCGGCAAGATCGAAACCGCGCAGGGCCGCATGCAGCTCACGTGCGACCGCCGCGCCCGATGCCTCGCCACGCTCGGAGAGCAGCGCGTCCGCCAGACGCGTGGCGCGGTCGAGCGGTGGTGCCGATGCGTCCGGGACGTGCGCGTAGGGACGGCCCCGATCGGCAATCGTGGACCACAGGCGCTCCAGCCAGGAGCGCGGCGCCGGCGCAACGGACGACGCGGCAGTCAGGTTGGTCGACGACGGCACACAAACCCTCCCTCGAAATCGTTCCGCAAGCGGAGCCACCGCCGCTCAGGATGCCAGAGCCGGCGCACGGATCATCGCCTATATAATCCGCATTTCTCATCCGGTTCTACGGGGCCGCCGATAGGGGAGCTTTGCCGTCGCCGGGTCGGCCCCGACCTGTCATAACTCGACCAGTAGCGAGGGCTGTGAGGGAGGGCCGTGATGAGCACAACAACAGCGCATAAGCCGATCGTCCATTTCGTCGGCAGCATCCCATTACCGGATGCCGAGACCGTGTTCCGTACCCTGACGGCCGCAACCGCACCGCACCTCAAGCGCCTGCCGGACGGCGAGACCGGCATCCGCAAGACCTGGATCCGCTTCCTGCAGCAAGTGCTGGCCGACAATCCGGCGATCGAGGTGGCGAGCGATGTGCCGCCGTTCAGGTTCACCCAGTGGGACGGCAAGGTATTGCGCGAAATTCCGCGCCTGCGCGTGAAGCCCGGCGCTCGGCTCGACCCAGCGACCATCACAACCGGTTACGCCGACATGGCGATCGAGTCGTGGCGGCTGTTCGATCGTCTGCAGCGGGAAGGCGTGATCCCCGCCGGC
>DASQVN010000178.1:0-3147 GCA_035640755.1 Rhodopila sp. | reverse complement strand
GGACCAAACCCCGGCTCCCCCCAGTACGCCGCCCAGGCGTCGCGCGCGAAACGCGAGCCGCTCTGCGTCTGCTGCAGGAACGCCCCACGCCCAGTACGCCACGCGATCATCCGCGCATCCTCGGAAATCAGCAGGTCGGGTGGATGCGCGAGAAACACCGATGCCAGCCCCGCCAGCATCACCGGCACGCCCAACAGCCGCCCCCGCGTGCGCCAGATGCCGAGCCAGGCCAGACCGAGCGAGAACACCGCAAGGCCCCAGGGCGGCATGTGCGGCACCCGCGCGGTCGCGGCCGGCAGCGCAGCACTGGCACGGGCGATCCACAGCACGACCTCGGCGCCCCAGCCCATCGGCACCAGCGCCAGTGCCTCCAGATGCAGCGGCATGAGAAACAGCGCAATCAGCCCGGCCGGCATCACCCACACCGCCGTCAGCGGCACCGCCATCATGTTGGCGAGAATGAAATACAGCTGCACCTGCCCGAAATGGTACGCCCCATAGGGCGCCGAGGCCGAACCGGCCAGCGCGCTGGTCAGCGCCAGCGCCACCACGTGCGACGCCGCCTTGCGCGGCCAGCTGGTCCCATGCAGCCGCCTGAGCCAGGGGCGCAGTGCCTCATACCCCGCGATCAGCGCCAGCACGGCCGAGAAGCTCATCTGGAAGGAGACGTTCGGCACCTCCTGCGGCGCCACCAGCGTCAGCACCACCGCCGCCAGCCCGAGCCCGCGCAGTGAGAACGGCCGCCGGTCCAGCATTACCGCAACGGTGAACAGGCATGCCATGGTGAAGCTGCGGATGATCGGCACATGCATGCCGGTCAGCACCATGTAGGCGCCGCCCGCTGCCAGCGCGCAGCCCGCCGCCAGCTTGCGGGTCGGCCAGTGGAGGCTCGCATGCTCGCTCAGCGCGAACCCGCCGCGCGCCAGCATCAGCGCGAATCCCATGACGATGCCGATATGCAGCCCGGCCACGGCCAGCAGGTGCGCGAGCCCCGAATCCCGGAACGCCGCATGATCGGCCTCAGGGATCGCCATCGAGGCGCCGGTCAGAAGCGTCACCGACACCGCCCCGGCCGCGCCGGGAACCACCGCCGTCACTCGCCGCGCGATCACCTCCCGCAGCCGCTGCACCAGGCGCATGGGCCCCGACGGCACCGCCGCCTCGGTCCGCTCCAGCTTGCCCAGCGCGTAGCCCGAGGCACCGAGGCCCGCGTAGTATGCATCCCGCTGCAGATCCCACCCGCCGGGATAGGAGGGCGGTGCGGGCGGGCGGATCAGCGCCCGGATGCGGACGGCATCGCCGGTCGCGACCTCGGAGTCGTCCTTGGCGCGCAGCCGCACCCGGACGGCGCGGTCCAACGGCGCCGCGGCGCCGTCCAGGAAAGCCGGCCGGATGGTGACCCGACGCGCCTCGGGCAGTGCCTCGACCGCACGGACAGTGCCGGTGACGATGGTCGCATGGGTGGACAACTGCCAGATCATCGGCGGTGCGCGTGCAGTGGCGAATTGCGCCGCGGCAAACCCCAGCGCCATCGCTGCCGCCGGCGAGAACCAGCCGCTCAGGCGCAGCGCGAGCCCGAGCGCCGGCAGCGCGGCGGCCCCACCGACCCACAGCGGCGGCTCAAACCGCAGGCTGTAATACACGAGCACACCCGCCCCCATGAACACGGGCAGCCAGAGGGGGGCACGGTCACGCTCCTCCTCATACCAGATGCCCAGGGTGGCCAGGGTGGTGGCAATCAGCCTCATGGCGCAACGGTTTACACCTGCAATGCTCTCCAAATGGTGAATGTTTTTGCCGAACGGACGCCCCCGGCAGCCACCATGGGGACCCGCCATGCAGAATCCACCAGCCCCACCAGTTCCGTCCCGGCCACCGATGCACTAGATCCTGGCTATGACCGTCCGCACCCGCTTCGCCCCCAGCCCGACCGGGCCGCTGCACATCGGTGGCGTCCGCACCGCCCTGTTCAACTATCTCTACGCCCGCCACACCGGCGGCGAATTCCTGCTGCGGATCGAGAATACCGACCGCGAACGCTCCACCGAGGCCGCGACCCAAGGCATCCTCGACAGCCTCGACTGGCTCGGACTGGAACGGGACGGTGAGACCGTGTTCCAGTCCACCCGGACGGACCGCCATGCCCAGGTGGCACGCGAACTGCTGGCCAGGGGCAAGGCCTACTATTGCTTCACCACGCCCGAGGAGCTGGAGCGCCAGCGCACCCAGGCCCGTCTCGAGAAGCGCGCCTGGCGCTATGACGGCTACTGGCGCGACCGCGACCCGTCCGAGGCGCCGCCCGGCGTCACGCCGGTCATCCGCATCAGGGCGGAGCGGGAGGGCGAGACGGTGCTGGAGGACCTGGTCCAGGACCCGGTGCGCGTGGCGAACGCCGAGCTGGACGACATGATCATCCTGCGGAGCGACGGGACGCCGACGTACAATCACTCGGTGGTGGTCGATGACCACGACATGGGAATCACCCATGTGATCCGCGGCGACGACCACCTGACCAACACGTTCCGGCAGCTCCAGATCTACCGCGCCATGGGGTGGGAGCCGCCGCGCTTCGGGCATGTCCCGTTGATTCACGGCCCGGACGGGGCCAAGCTGTCGAAGCGGCACGGCGCGCAGTTCACGCTGGAGTTCAAGGACCAGGGCATCCTGCCCGAGGCGCTGTGCAACTACCTGCTCCGCCTCGGCTGGGCGCACGGCGACCTGGAGATCATCAGCCGCGAGGACGCCATCCGCCTGTTCGACATTGTCGATGTCAACCGCGGCCCATCGCGGATGGACTACACGAAGCTGATCAACCTGAACGGCCACTACATCCGCCATGCCGACGATGAACGGCTGACGCAGGAGGTGCTGCAGCGGCTGCGCGACCGCCCGGACGTGACCGTGACAGAGGAGGTCGCAGGCCGCATCCGCACCCTGATGCCGGCGCTGAAGGAGCGCGCGAAGACCCTGGTCGAGCTGGCCGACGCCGCAGCCTTCCTGGGGTTCCGGGTGCCGCTGGAGATGCAGCCGAAGGCCGCCGCACTGCTGACCGAACAGGCGCGGGTGCTGCTGCGCGACGTGCGGGCGACGCTGGCCGACACGGATTTCTCGGTTCCCCGGATCGATGCCGCGCTGCGCGGACTGGCC
>DASQVN010000177.1:0-9070 GCA_035640755.1 Rhodopila sp. | reverse complement strand
CCGGGTGTTCGTCGATGACCTGCGCCTGACGGGTGGGGCGGCGCCGGGTTCGATCCTGCAGGTTTCGATGCTGGCCGATGGCCTTCGGCTGGTGCCCGCAGCGCTGGGGCGCTGACCGTGCAACGAATAGTATTGCGGTGAAGACACAATAAATTCACGCCGGCAGCCGGCGAATTTCCGATTCGGCAGATTCGATGACCCGTTGCGAATCGGTTTTTGTCAGACGGGGGCATGGCATTTTTGCCGCAGTCAGCGCCCGGTGTGTGTCGAAATCATTATAGTTATTTTTCCGTACTGGAATGCTTTGTAAACGACGTGTCTGCACATCCTGCGGTTGCGAAAGGCATTCCTCTCCCAATGATCACAAGGCGTTTCTTTTCAGTATGCGGATGGTCGCTTACCGTCCTGCTGGCCGCAGCCGGGGGCGTGCGCGCACAGGCGCCGGACTCGCCGCCCTTGCAGCTAACCAGCGAACAGTCCGGCACGCGCCCCAACAACGTCTACGGCCCGAAGCTGATCTGGCAGACGATCAACGGCCAGAGGGTATTGGTCATGTATTTCGGCGGTTGGTACAGAACAGATCCGACCCGGCCACCCAACGACGCGATCTACCGCGCCGTCTGCTCGGCCCCCAACCAGTGCGGCGACGCGCAGAAGGTCATCGACCCGGTGGCGGCCGGGATGGGCTCTGCGGCGCTGATCAACAACCCGACCATTGTCGAGTTGCCCGGTGCCGGCCGGCCGTACCTCGTGATGTACATGACCGGGGTTACCGGGGAGGACCCGAACGCCGGCTGGACGCCGGAGAACAATAAGATCTATTTTTCCACGTCCTGGGCCGATGACGGCGTGAACTGGTCCACGCCGCAGTTGCTGATCGACAATGCCTGGCTGCCCAGCGCCACCATCGATGCCGGCGGCAACGTCATTCTCTATGCCAATACGAACTGGAACAACAATCCCTACTTCATGGCGCGCTACGATCTCGGGCCTGGCGGCACCAATGTGCCGCCGCCGCAGCCGTTCGTTACCGACAACGGCGTCGACTACATCAACGTCGAAGCGCGATACCGCCCCGAGATCGGCCTGTATCAGATGCTCGCCCAGCAGACCACCAGCGGGTTCAATTCGCAAGTCGACCTGCTGCAGAGCCAGGATGGTATCAACTGGCAGGTTGCCGCCCAGGGCATCACGCCGGACGGCATGACCCCGGGCGCCCACCCGGACTCGGCCTGCTGGGTGTATTACGGCCGAGCGCCGCAGATCTATCTTTCCAACATCTTCCTGAAGGCCTGGTGCTGATCTCCTGTTGATCATCTGCTGATCCCTTGGGGCGGCGGCGGGCGGCCACCCGCCGCCGCTTGCAATTTCCCAGGCTTTTCGCCATATCCCTCGCGCCGGTAGCCAGGCCATGAGCGATAGCCTGGCTGCCGGTAATTCACACGCGGGGAGCCTTTCCCGGCCGCCAACGGCCCGGGTCCGGTGCCAAAGGGTTACGCCCGACAGGGGCGGTCGCCCGGCGGCAAGCCCCGCGGAGGTACAACCGGACGACACGAAAGGAACCGCCCCGATGGCGATGCCCGATTTCTCCCTGCGCCAGTTGCTGGAAGCCGGCGTGCATTTCGGCCACCATACCCGCCGCTGGAACCCGCGCATGGCGCCGTTCCTGTACGGCACCCGCAACCAGGTCCACATCATCGACCTGCAGCAGACCGTGCCGATGCTCGACCGTGCGCTGCGCGCCATCCGTGACGTGACCGCCGCCGGCGGGCGCGTGCTGTTCGTCGGCACCAAGCGCGCCGCTGCCGAACATGTGGCCGAGGCCGCGAAGCGCTGCGGCCAGTACTACATCAACCACCGCTGGCTGGGCGGCACGCTGACCAACTGGAAGACCATCACCGGCTCGATCAAGCGGCTGCGCCAGATCGAGGATCTGCTGTCCGGCGACACCCAGGGCCTGACCAAGAAGGAGGTGCTGGAAATCACCCGCGACCAGGAAAAGCTGGAGCGCGCGCTGGGCGGCATCAAGGACATGGGCGGCCTGCCGGACATTCTGTTCATCATCGACACGAACAAGGAGAAGCTGGCGGTCGAGGAAGCCAACAAATTGCACATCCCGGTCGTCGCCATCCTCGACAGCAACTCCGACCCGACCGGCGTCACCTTCCCGATTCCGGGCAACGACGACGCGATCCGCGCGATCACCTTGTATTGTGACCTCGTCGCCGGCGCGGTGCTGGACGGCATCTCGGCCGAGATGGCGGCCTCCGGCGCCGATATCGGCGCGGCCGAGGAACTGCCGCCCGAAACCATGCCCGAGGCGGACACGGAAGCCGAAGCCGCCGCACAGGCCTGACCCGATCCATGCCGGCGCCCGGAGCATCGAGCCGTCTCGATCGTCCCGGCCCGCCGGCGCCCCTGTTCATGCCGCGCACGGTTGCCGTCCCGGCGCCGCGCGCATGATGTTTCCGGAGACCCACGATGGCCGCTATCACCGCTGCACTGGTAAAGGACCTGCGCGAGAAGACCGGCGCGGGCATGATGGACTGCAAGAAGGCGCTGACCGAGACCGAGGGCGACCTGGAAGCCGCGGTCGACTGGCTGCGCACGAAGGGCCTCGCTGCCGCGGCCAAGAAGTCAGGCCGCGTCGCCGCCGAGGGCCTCGTCGCCGTTGCGTCCGAGCCGCGGAAGGCGGCGGTGGTCGAGGTGAACGCCGAGACCGACTTCGTTGCGCGTAACGAAACGTTCCAGGCCTTCGTCGAGAATGTCGCGAAGATCGCGCTGCAGGTCGGCGACGACCTCGACGCGATCAAGGCCGCGCCGTATCCCGGCTCTGGCCGCAGCGTCGCCGATGAGCTGACGCAACTGATCGCCACGATCGGCGAGAACATCAATCTCCGCCGAGCCAAGGTGCTGACCGTGAAGCAGGGGGTGGTGGCGACCTACATGCACAACGCGCTGCGCCCTGGCCTCGGCAAGATCGGCGTGCTGGTCGCAGTGGAAGGCGCCGGCGAGTTCGACACGCTCGAGCTGCTGGGCCGCCAGGTCGGCATGCACGTGGCCGCCGCTCGGCCCGAGGCGCTCGACATCGACGCGGTCGACCCTGCGGCGCTGGAGCGCGAGCGGGCGGTGTTGACGGAGCAGGCCCGCGCCTCCGGCAAGCCGGACAACATCATCGAGAAGATGGTCGAGGGTCGTATCCGCAAATACTACGAGGAAGTCGTGCTGCTGGAGCAGGTATGGGTGCACGACGGCGAAAGCCGGGTCCGTGCGGTGGTGAAGAAGGCCGGCGCCACGCTCAGCGGTTTCGTCCGCTTCGCGCTCGGCGAGGGGATCGAGAGGCCGAAGGACGACTTCGCGGCGGAGGTTGCAGCCACCGCCGGGGTCTGAACTGCGGGAGCGGGTTCGGTCCGCAACAACCCCGTGACATCGCGGGTTGCCCCTTGTCATACGGCTTGTTCCAGGCGGGCGGTGCCACTAGGGTGCCGCCCGTTTCATTCGGCCAGCCCCGTCAGGATTCGCATGACCCAGCGCGTCGTCTACAACCGTGTTCTGCTGAAGCTGTCGGGCGAGGCATTGATGGGCCGGCGGGAGTACGGCCTCGACAACAGCATGGTCGTTACCATCGCGAAGGACGTCAAGGATGTCGTGGCGATGGGCATCCAGGTCTGCGTCGTGATCGGCGGCGGCAACATCTTCCGCGGCGTGTCCGCCGCTGCGTCGGGCATGGACCGCGCCCAGGCCGACTACATGGGCATGCTCGCCACCGTGATGAACGCGCTCGCCCTCCAGTCGGCGCTGGAAAAGCAGAACGTGCCGACCCGCGTGCAGTCTGCCATTCCCATGTCCTCGGTCTGTGAGCCGTATATCCGCCGGCGTGCGGAGCGCCACATGGAGAAGGGCCGGGTGGTGATCTTCGCGGGCGGCACCGGCAACCCGTTCTTCACTACCGACACCGCGGCGGCGCTGCGGGCGGCCGAGATGAACTGCGACGCCCTGCTGAAGGGCACCCAAGTGGACGGGGTGTATTCCGCTGACCCGCGCAAGGTGGAGAACGCCACCCGCTACGACCAGCTCACCTACCTTGACGTGCTGGCGAACGATCTTGCGGTGATGGACGCCGCCGCGATCAGCCTGGCGCGGGAAAATCGCCTGCCGATCATTGTCTTCAACATTCATGCGCCCGGCGCCTTCGCGCAGGTGATGCGCGGCGAGGGCGCGTTCACCCGCATCCTCGAAAGCTGAACCAGAAGTTGGGAGGCAGCATCATGGCCACCGCCGATCTGAATGCGCTGATACAAGACCTCACCCGCCGGATGGACGGCGCGCTCGAGACGTTGAGGCGGGAATTCGCCGGCCTGCGCACCGGCCGCGCGCATCCCGGCCTGCTTGAGCCGGTGCGCGTGACCGCGTACGGCACCGAGATGCCGCTCAACCAGGTCGGCACCGTCGGCACGCCCGAGCCGCGCATGCTCACCGTGCAGGTCTGGGACAAGTCGATGGTTTCATCGGTGGAGAAGGCGATCCGCGACGCCGGCCTTGGCCTCAATCCCGCTGCCGACGGCCTGCTGGTCCGCGTGCCCATTCCGCAGCTGACGACCGAGCGGCGCAACGAACTCGCCAAGATGGCGCACAAATATGCCGAAGGCGCGAAAGTTTCCGTCCGCGCGGTGCGCCGCGACGGCATGGAGCAAATCAAGGGCCTGGAACGCAAGCACGAGATTGGTGAGGACCTGGCCAAGGACTGGGCGGACGAGGTGCAGAAACTCACTGACCAGTACATCAAAAAGGTGGACGAGGTGCTAGTGGACAAGGAAAAAGATATCAGGCAGGTCTGAAGCGAGACATCCCCAACGATGCCTGTCATCACCAAGCGGGCGGCTGACATTCTCAATCAACCCGACTCCCTGACGGATGCCCTGGACTCCCCCGACTGCGCGGCCGAGACGGCGCCGGCCGCGCCGGACACTGGGACGCAACTGTTGCCATTACGCGCCGGCGCGGCCGACCCGCCGGCGCACGTCGCGATCATCATGGACGGCAACGGGCGGTGGGCGAAATCGCGCGGGCTGCCGCGGATCGCCGGCCACCGCGAAGGCGCCCGCGCTGTCCGCCGCACGGTGGAGGCCGCGATCGAGGCCGGCATCGGCTGGCTGACCATCTATGCCTTCAGCAGCGAGAACTGGCGCCGGCCTGCGGCCGAAATCCTCGATTTGACGGGCCTGCTGCGCCGGTATCTGCGCACCGAGGTCAGCGAGTTGAGGGACAACGGCGTACGCCTGCGCGTGATCGGCGACCGCACCCGCTTCGATGCCGACATCCAGGCCGATATCGAGGCGGCGGAGCGGGCCACCGCGCAGAACACGCGGCTCAACCTGACCATTGCGCTGTCCTACGGTGCGCGGGCCGAGATTGCCGCGGCCGCTCGTGCCGCTGCGGCCGCCGTCGCGGCCGGCATGCTCGATCCGGCCGAACTGAACGAGCAGACTTTTGTGCGTTTCCTGGCTACGGCCGGGATGCCGGACCCGGACGTGATCATCCGCACCTCGGGCGAGCAGCGCCTGTCGAACTTCCTGCTCTGGCAGGCGGCCTATGCTGAGCTGGTGTTCCTGGACGTGCTCTGGCCGGATTTCGAGCGGTCGCATTTCCTCGCTGCCCTGGCCGAGTTCGCCCGCCGGGAACGGCGCTTCGGCGCCCGCGCCGACTGACCGGGCCGGACGGGGGATGACCGCCGCGCCGGCTCCCCCGCGGCCAGAGGGGGCGAAATCAGAGGGGGCGAAATGGGGTGACTTGGGCCCGCGGGTGCTCTCGGCGCTGGTGCTGGTGCCGCTGACCTTGTTGGCGATCTGGCTGGGCGGGTGGGTGTTCGCCGCCGTGGTTGCCGCCATCGTGAGCGGTCTGGCTACGGAATGGCTGGGGCTGTGCGGAATGCGCAACAGGGCAGGGGCGGTGCTGCCGTTCGCGGTGCTGCCGGCCGCCGTGCTGCTCACGGCCGCGGGCCTGCCGCGGACTGCGTTGCTGCTGGTGGCCGTCGGCATGATCGGCGCCGGCATTGCCGGCGGCGGGCTCTCGGCCGCGCGGCCGCTCGGTTTCGGCATCCCGTATCTCGGGCTGGCGCCGGTGGCACTGGCCTGGCTGCGCCTTGCACCGCAGGCCGGTCTGGTCAACGTGCTGGTGCTGCTGGTCACCGTGTGGGCCAGCGACATTGGCGCCTACGCTGTTGGGCGCGCGGTCGGCGGGCCGAAGCTGGCGCCTTCCATCTCGCCCGGGAAGACCTGGTCGGGGGCCATCGGGGGCCTGGCGGCGGCGGCCCTGACCGGGCTGATCGCCTGCCTGGTATTGGGCGGTGTCCATCCCGGACGTGCGGCGGCCATCGCGCTGCTGATCGGCCTTGTGGCACAGCTTGGCGATCTGTTCGAGAGTCGTCTGAAACGTCACTTCGGCGTTAAGGACTCGGGATCGCTGATTCCCGGCCATGGCGGTCTGCTGGACCGACTGGACGCGGTGCTTGCCGCTGCTCCTGCCGGGGCACTACTGGTGCTTGTCCTGGGACGTGGAGTAATCCTATGGCAATGAAAGCCCCTGCATCGATGATCCGCTCGCCCGGATCCGTCCGCACTGTCACCGTCCTGGGCTGTACGGGCAGTGTTGGTACCCAAACGATCGAGCTGCTGGCACGCGCGCCGGATTGTTTCCGCATCCGCGCCCTGGTCGCCGGCCGCAACGCGAGGCTGCTGGCCGAACAGGCGGTGGCGTTGCAGGCTGAACTGGCGGTGGTAGCGGATGAAACGGCGTATCAGACGCTGAAGGAGGCTCTTGCCGGCACCGGCATTCAGGCTGCCTGCGGTTCGGCGGCCGTGATCCAGGCGGCGGAGATGGACGCCGACTGGACCATGGCCGCCATCACCGGCGCGGCCGGCCTCGCCCCGACGCTCGCGGCCATCCGGCGCGGTGCCTATATCGGGCTGGCCAACAAGGAAGCCCTGGTCTGCGCCGGTGACGTCATGCTGCGTGCCGTGCAGCAGGCCGGCGCCACGCTGCTGCCGGTCGATTCCGAGCACAACGCCATCTTCCAGTCCCTGGCCGACGGCAACCGCGGCTCGGTCGAGAAGATCGTGCTGACCGCCTCGGGCGGGCCGTTCCGTACTGCGAGCCTGGACGACATGGCGCGTGCCACCCCGGAAGCAGCGCTGCGCCACCCTGTCTGGTCGATGGGGGCAAAGATCAGCATCGATTCCGCCACCATGATGAACAAGGGGCTTGAGCTGATCGAGGCCGCCCGTCTGTTCAGCCTTGACGAGACCGAGATCGCGGTGCTGGTACACCCGCAATCCGTCATCCACGGCATGGTCTACTTCCATGACGGCTCCGTCATGGCCCAGCTTGGCTCGCCCGACATGCGGATCCCGATTGCGCACACGCTCGCCTGGCCGCAGCGGATGGCGACGATCTCCCGCCGCCTCGACCTGGCTGCCGTCAGCCGGCTGGAGTTCGCCGAACCCGACCTGGTGCGCTTCCCCGCGCTGCGCCTGGCGCGGCAGGCATTGCAAGCCGGCGGCGGAACCCCCACTATTTTGAACGCGGCGAATGAGATTGCCGTCGAGGCGTTCCTGCAGTGCCGGATCGGCTTCCTCGATATCGCGGAGATCGTCGATCGTGTGCTGCAGCAACTTGGCACGCAGAAGGCGGAGACGCTGGAGGACGTTGTTGCCCTCGACGCACTCGGACGCCGGACTGCCAACCGCCTGATTCCCGCCATCGCCGCATGACGGCATCGACCCGAGAGGGCCACCCGTGATCCCCGACTTCCTGCGCAGCATCCTCGCCTTCGTCATCGTGCTGGGTGTGCTGGTCTTCGTGCATGAGCTTGGCCACTACCTGGCGGCGCGGTGGCGTGGCGTGATGGTGGAAACGTTCTCGATTGGCTTCGGTCCGCGGATCTGGGGCTGGACCGACCGGCACGGCACGATGTGGAAAGTGTCCTGCCTGCCGCTGGGCGGCTATGTGAAGCTGCACGGGCAGGAACGCCCGCAGGATGTGCCGGCCGAGGTGCGGGCGTCCTGGGTGACGGGCCGCACCTTCCATGAGAAATCGGTCGGCTCCCGCGCCATCGTCATTGCCGCCGGTCCGATCGCCAATTTCCTGCTGGCGATGGTCGTGTTCGCCGGCCTGTTCATCGGCATCGGCAAGCCCGTCACCCTTCCTGTCGTCGGCGGCATCATGGCCGACAGCGCCGCGGCCAAGGCCGGGCTGCTGGTCAATGACCGGATCGTGGCGATCGACGGCACGCCGGTGACCACGTTCGAGGATCTGCAGCGCATCGTCATCCAGCACCCCGACACCGGCCTGTCGATGACGGTGAACCGCGGCGGGACGGATATGACGCTGCCCGTCACCACCGGCTCACGCGAGGCTGACGGCCAGCGTATCGGGCTACTGGGCGTGCGCGGCGGCGCAGTCGAGTACCGTCATGTCAGCGTGCCCGCGGCGCTGTGGGGCGGCGTGACGCAGACCTGGACCATCACGCGCGAAACCTTCGCCGGCCTCGCGCAGATGATCGGCGGCAGCCGCGGGACCGAGGAACTGGGCGGTCCGCTGCGTATCGCGCAGCTTTCCGGGCAGGTCGCCGAGCTGGGGGTCGCCAGCCTGATTTCCTTTATCGGCGTGCTATCGGTCAACCTTGGGCTGATCAACCTGTTCCCGATCCCGGTGCTGGATGGCGGCCATCTGCTGTTCTACCTGGCCGAGGCGGTGCGCGGCCGCCCGCTTGGCCAGCGCACCCTAGAATACGGCTTCCGTGCGGGCCTGGCGCTGATTGCCTGCCTGTTCGTCTTCGCGACCTGGAACGACCTGACGCACCTTGGCCTGTTCCGCTGGGTCGCGAGCTTGATGGGCTAGCACGACAGTTGCGATTTTTGGTATTCCTCGTTCGTTCTCGTCCCCGCGTCCTTCGGTCGATGCCATTTCCTTCGGGCTTTCTCGCGACCGAGGCTCCGAATTCTTGATGTCTCTCGGCTCAAAAATACGAACCGCAGCTAGCGCGCTTTCGCCGTTTCGAGTCAACTTGAGC
>DASQVN010000176.1:0-6376 GCA_035640755.1 Rhodopila sp. | reverse complement strand
GTGATCCATCGAGGCGGACTCAAACAAAACGTTGCAGCGTGATCCGCACCATCGGACGGGTCAACCTCGGCGGATCACGCCGTAAAGTGGAACCGCAGGGTTGACGACTGCCGAACGCGCCGGCACGACAATGTCCGGAAGGTTCAGGGGATGTCATGTGTCTCGCCGGCCGCTCGGTTTGAGTCCGATCCTGGTGAGGTATCGAAATTAAGATTTTCGTTGGTTTACCGGCTCCGGTTTGTCATACTCGAAATCGTGATGAGACCGGCCAACGGAACACCGTGGCCATCTCAGGGGGTTGCGGCCATTAACCGCGCCGGGTCGGACACGGATTAGGTGGATGCGACGGTCGGGCGCGCATGTTATCAACTTGGCCAGGCACAGGGGGCACCGGAAGCGCCGGTTGCCTCCCGTTGTCTGATACGCCGCTAAAAGGGTTTGCTCGTGGATATATCTGACGGACACACGCCCGGTACCCTCGGGAATAACCGCGCACCCGCAACAATGGTGCAGGCCAGTGCCGGGGGTGGCGGCGCCGGGGCTGGCATGTCCAGCTCGGGCACCGCCGGTGCGCGCGGCCCGATCCATCCGCGCCTGCTGGCGATGATGATGGCGTCCCGTTATTACGGGATGGAACTTGATCCGAACGAATTCCGCCCGGGCCAGGGTGAGACGCAGCCGACCGCGGCCGCGCTGTCCGCCTGGGCGCAGAACGCCGGCATGTGGTCGAAGGCGCTGCGGCTGAAATGGCGCCACCTGTTCACCGTTACCGGTGCCGGCCCCGTCGTCCTGCTGTTCAATGACGGGTCCGCCGGCCTGCTGACCGGGTCGAACACCGAAACCAAGATCGTCATGATCCGCGATCCCCGCGCGCCCGAGGCAGAGCCGCCGGTCGCCGTGGACGAAATGCGCCTCAATGAGGTCTGGAGCGGCGACGCCGTCCTGCTTCGCGCCGAACGCACCCTGGCCGAGGCCGATCCGCCCTTCACCCTGCGCTGGCTGGCCAGCGTCGTCCTGAAGGAAGGCAAGCATCTCCGGGATCTGCTGATCGCCTCGTTCACCATCAGCCTGCTGACCATCTTCCCGCCGCTGATGGTGATGCAGGTCTCCGACCGCGTCCTGTCGCACCACAGCTACTCGACGCTCGCGCTCCTGTCGCTGATCATCGCCGTGGCCGTCACATATGAAACCTTGCTCGGCTACGCCCGGCGGCTGATCATCCTCTTCGTCGGCGTCCGCACCGACACCACGCTGAACCTGCACGTGTTCAATCGCCTGATCCGCCTGCCGCTCGACTACTTCGAGCGTCATCCAGCCGGCGAGACCATGTACCGCGTGGCGCAGATCAACCAGGTGCGTCAGTTCATCACTGGCAAGCTGATGACGACGATCCTGGACATGATCACCCTCGGCGTCCTGCTGCCGTTCCTGTTCTACCTGAACCCCACCCTGGCCTGGATCGTGCTGGTCTGCGCGACGACGATCATGCTGATCATCCTCGCGTATCTGCGCCCGATCCGCGGCGCCTTCGCCAAGGTGATCACGGCCGAAACCCTGAAGAACGCCGCGCTCGGCGAAACCATCTTCGGCATCAAGACCGTCAAGTCCCTGGCGCTCGAGCCGCAGCGCAAGGCGCTCTGGGACGAACGCGTGGCCGAGGTGGCGAAATGGCGCCTGGTCATGGGCAAGATCTCCAACTGGCCGCAGACCCTCGTGACGCCGATCGAGCGCTTCATGTGGATGGGTGTCATCCTGCTGGGCGCCTACCTCGTCCTGACGGATGACACGGGCTACCAGGTCGGCGGCCTGTTCGCCTTCATGATGCTCGCCCAGCGCGTCAGCGCGCCACTGGTCGGCCTCGCCCGCCTGATCGAGGAATGGGAAGAGGTCGGCGGCTCGATGGCTCAGGCAGCCGAGGTGCTGAACCGCCCGCTCGAGGATGCGGCCTCGCACGGCCTGCGCCCCAAGTTCTCCGGCGCCGTCAGCTTCGACGACGTGACCTTCACCTACCCGGGCACCAAGCTGCCGGCGCTCGACCGCATCAGCTTCTCGGTCCCCGCCGGCACCATGCTGGGCCTGGTCGGCCGCTCGGGCTCGGGCAAATCCACCATCACCCGTCTGCTGCAGGGCATCTCGCGCGAGTATTCCGGCTTCCTGAAGATCGACGGCGCCGACCTGCGCGAAATCAATTTGCGGCACCTGCGCTCCAGCTTCGGCGTCGTGCTGCAGGAAAACTTCCTGTTCCGCGGCACCATCCGCGAGAACATCCTGGCCGGCCGTCCCGGCCTGACGCTCGATGACGCCATCCGCGCCGCACGGCTCGCCGGCGCCGAGGAATTCATCGAACGCATGCCCAACGGCTACGAAACCTACATCGAGGAAGGCTCGCCCAACCTCTCGGGCGGACAGCGCCAGCGCCTCGCCATCGCCCGCGCGCTGATCACCGACCCGCGCATCCTGATCCTGGACGAGGCGACCAGCGCGCTCGACCCCGAATCGGAAGCGCTGGTGAACGCCAACCTGCTGCGGATCGCCCGCGGCCGGACGATGTTCATCGTCTCCCACCGCCTCTCGTCCCTGGTCAACTGCGACCAGATCCTGGTTCTGGAACGCGGCAAGCTGATGGATATCGGCCGCCACGACGAATTGCTGGAGCGCTGCAATGTCTACCGCACGCTCTGGGATCAGCAGAACCGCCACATGTACAGCGAAGGTTCAGGTCATGCAGCTCCTGCCCCGGCCCTCCTCCAAGGCAATTAGTTCGCCGCGCGAGGATCGGCTGGACCCCACCCTGCCGGCCATCCTCGAATACCAGGCGCCGTCGGCGGCCATCCTCAACATGCCGATACCGCGGATCGCCCGCGGCCTGTCGGTGACGATCTGCACCATGGTCATCGCCATGCTCGGCGTCGCCAGTGTGGTCAAGGTTGACCGCGTCGTCGTCGCCGACGGCCTGGTCGTGGCCAAGTCGCCGACCATCGTCGTGCAGCCGCTGGAACAAGCCATCGTGCGCTCGATCGACGTGCACGAAGGTGACGTGGTCCATGCCGGCCAAGTGCTGGCGCGGCTCGACCCGACCTTCGCCGGGTCCGACATGACCGCCGCGCTGGCCCAGGTCTCCACCCTGCAGGCACAGGTGGCCCGCATGCAGGCGGAGCTGGACAACAAGCCGTTCAGCTATTCGGGCTCCGATCCCGACATCATGCTGCAGGTCTCCGCCTATCTTCGCCGGCAGGCCGAATACAGCGCCAAGCTGGAGAACTACCAGCAGAAGGCCGACAGCCTGTCCGCCACCATCGCCCGCTCCCGCGCGGACGAAGTGGGCTACATGGACCGCCTGGGCTACGCCAAGTCGCTCGAGCAGATGCGCAAGCAGTTGGAGCAGATGAACGTCGGCTCCAAGCTCAACACCCTCTCCGCCATGGACAGCCGCGCCGAGATGGAGCGCAACCTGCAGGGCGCCCACGAAACTGCCGTGGGCGCCCAGCGTGACCTCGCCGCACTGATGGCCGAACGCAACCAGTACATCCAGAACTGGCACGCCGACGTCGCCGAGAAGCTGACCGACGCCCTCGGCAAGCTGTCGGACGCCCGGCAGGCGCTCAACAAGGCGCAGTTGCGCCGCCAGCTGGTCGAGCTGCGGGCCGAGCGTGACGGCACGGTCATGAGCGTGGGCAAGGTCTCGGTCGGCTCCGTCCTCCAGGCCGGGCAGCAGCTGATCACCCTCGTGCCGACCGACGCGCCGCTGGAGGTTGAAGCGAATATCGCCGGCAGCGACGACGGTCACGTACATGTCGGGGACGCGGTGTCGGTCAAGTTCGACACCTTCCCCTACACGCTGTACGGGATGGCCTACGGCGTCGTGCGGACGGTCAGCCCGGCCAGCTTCACCGCGCAGGATGAGCAGCGCAACCCGACCGGCGCGGTGCCCATCCCGAACCAGGTCGCGACCGGCGTGTTCTACCGCTCCCGCATCACGCTGGATCGGATCGCGCTGCGCGGTGTGCCGGCTGACTTCCACCTGATTCCCGGCATGCCCGTGAAGGCGGATATCAAGGTCGGCCAGCAGACCATCATCCGATACATGATGGGCAAGGTCGTGCCGCTGGCCACCGAAGCGATGCGGGAGCCCTAGAGCAGATCGCGGCAGAGCGGAACGTGCGAGAGCGTGAATCTGCTCTACAGATCAATGGTTAGCGCGCTTTCGCCGTTTCCAGCCAACTTGAAAGCGCGCTAGCACGTGATCGTCTGAGGCAAATACGTCAGAAGACGTGAACCACGTGCTACAACGAGAGGGCTCCCGTGCTCTCCTAGACGGAACGCGAGACATGGCGCTGTTCAGCAAGGTGATGGCCGGTCTGTCGCCGCAGGCCGCCCTCCGGCTCGGCCGGAAGCTGCAGGAGACAGGTGACCTACGGGGCGCCTTCGCCCGCTATTCCCGCGCAGCCCGCGCCGGCATCCCGGAGGCCGAATTCCTGGTCGGCCGCTGCTACATGGAAGGCGCCGGCGTTCCCCCCAGCCGCACGGACGGGCTGCGCTGGCTGGAGCGTGCCGCCGAGAAGGGCTTCGTGGAGGCGCAGGCCCTGCTTGCCACTCTCGCCCTGCACGGCATCTCCACCAGCCGCTCGGATGACGGGTCCGGCACCCCGCAGAACCTGTTCGACAACCCGGTCGGCGGCCAGCCCGACTTCCCGACCGCCTTGAAATGGGCCCGCCGTGCGGCCGAGGGCGGATCGGCCGACGGCCAGGCCGTGTTGGGCTATATCCTGAGCTCCGGCCCCGAGGAGCTGCGGGACCCCGAGCAGGGCGACCGCTGGTACCAGAAGTCGGCCGAGGCCGGTTGTCCGCAGGGTCAGCTCGGCTGGGCCATGGTGCTGGCACGGGACACCAGCAGCCCGGAAACCCAGCAGGAGTTGCTGAAGCATCTGAGCCAGGCGGCCGACAAGGGCCTCGCCACCGCGCTCTACCTGTACGGCCTGGTGCATGACCGCGGCACGGGCGTGCCGCAGGATCGCGTCGCCGCCGCGAACTGCTACCGGCAGGCGGCGATGAAGGGGCATCGGTCCGCCCAGGCCCGTTGGGGCTTCGCCCTCATGCACGGCCTCGGCGTCGAGAAGAATACGCTGGAAGGTGAGTCCTGGCTCCGCCGCGCCGCCCTCGCCGGTGATCCGGAATCCGCTGCCCTGGTCGGCGACATCTACGCCAAGGGCGGCGACCTGCCGCCCAACTACGCCGAAGCCGCCATGTGGTTCCGCCGCGCGGTGGAGGCCGGGCACAAAGGCGCGGCCCGCGCCCTTGGCATGCTTTACCTGACCGGCGCCGGCATCCCGCGCGACTCGGACGAGGCCGCCCGCCTGTTCCGCATCGCCGCCGAAGCCGGCGACCCTGCCGCGCATGTCGACCTCGGCAACCTGCTGCTCAGCGGCCGCGGCAACGAACAGGACATGATCCGTACCCGCGAGTGGTTCGAGCAGGCCGCCGAATCCGGCGACCTGATCGCCGCCTTCAACTTCGGCGTGTGCCTGGCCGAGGGCGTCGGCGTCGAGCGTGACGACCGCAAGGCCGCCGAGTGGCTCCGCCGCGCCGCCGACGGCGTGGTCAACGCGCAGTATTGGTATGGCCGCATGCTGGTCGAGGGCCGTGGCGTCGAGGCCAACCCCGAGGAAGGCCGCCAGTGGATCAAGAAGGCAGCGGATGCCGGCATGGTCGATGCCGAGGTGATGCTGGCCGACATGATGCTGAACGGCCGCGGCGGCCCCAAGGATCACCCGGCCGCGCTCGCCCTGTTCGAAAACGCCGCCAACCGCGGCCATGTTGGCGCCATGTTCGCCGTCGGCGCCATGTATGGCGGCGGGCATGAGGTGCCCTGGAACCGCCCGCTGGCCCAGCAATGGTTCCGCAAGGCCGCCGAACGCAGCCACCCCTACGCGCAGATGATGCTGGGCCGCTATCTCGCCCGCAACCTCGCTGGTGAACAGAACATCGAGGAAGCACGCCGCTGGACCGAAAAGGCCATTGCGCAAGGCTTGCAGGAGGCAAAGGCCGACCTCGCCGCCCTGCCGCCGGCACCCGGCCAGACCGCCGGCCAGCCGCAGGAACGTTCGGCCGGCGCGGCCACGAGGTAGAGCAGAGCAGATCGCGGGAGCGCGGAACGTGCGGACGCGTGCAGCTGCTTCAACGGCATCACGCACCGCCGCGCCCGCCGAAGCGGTTGCCGCACTCGCCCACGATGCCCTGGCGCGAGGCCGTCAGGCCCTTGCCCACAACGATCACGCGGAAGCGCTGCGCTGGCTGGACCGCGCGCACCGGCTGGTGCCACATGATCCGAACGCCGCCCTGACCCTGGCGAGCGTCTGCCTGGTGTCCGACGCCGCCC
>DASQVN010000175.1:0-7296 GCA_035640755.1 Rhodopila sp. | reverse complement strand
AGCGGAACGAGGTGCTGCAGATGGCGATCCTGCGGCCAAAGCTGGCCATCCTCGATGAGACCGACAGCGGCCTCGACATCGATGCGCTGAAGATTGTCGCCGAGGGAGTGAACGCGCTGCGCCGGCCGGATTTCTCGGCCGTGGTCATCACCCATCATCAGCGCCTGCTCGAACATCTGGTGCCCAACCGGGTCCATGTGATGGTGAACGGCCGCATCGTGCGCAGCGGTGGCCCAGAATTGGCAAGGGAGCTGGAGAAGACCGGCTATGCCGGCGTCACCCAGGAGGCCGCGTGAGCACAACCCTGACCGGTTCGGCGGGCTTCCTGGCGAAGTTCGAGGCGTTGCAGGGCCGCCTGCCCGGCGATTCCAATATGCGTGCCGCAGCGGCGGCGGCATTTCGGGCGGCCGGTCTGCCCGGCGCCACGCGCGGGCAGAAGCCGCTGGAAGCCTGGAAATACACCAGCCTCCGTCCGCTGGCCGAGGCGCGGTTCGCCGCAGACGCGCCGCCGCGGCATGAGGCGGAAACCATCCTGGCAGGCCTGCGGCTACCCGACGCGCCGCGCCTGGTGTTCGTCGATGGCATGTTCCGCCCGGACCTGTCCGCGGCCCCAGCCTTCGGCTTCGCACGCTTCGCCGATACCGCTGAAATGGGCACGCTGACCTGGCCGGACCGCGAGCCGATGGTGGCGCTGAACACCATGCTCGCCGCCGATGGCGCCGCCATTCACGTGCCAGCCGGGGTCGACGGCGGATTGCTGCAACTTGTCAGCATCGTCACGCGCGACACGGATATCCACACCCGCCACTGCGTCCGTCTGGACGCAGGCGCCCGCCTCAGGCTACTGGAGGTTTCGGCCGGCGCCGGCGCCTACTTGCTGAACACCGTGGCCGAGTACCACGTGGCCCAGGATGCGGCGCTCACGCATATACGCCTGCAGGACGAGGCGGCGACGGCGTTCCATGTTTCGACCTCATACGCCGATGTGGCGGCGAACGGTGTCTATGACAGCTTCTCCCTGAACGTCGGCGCACGCTTGTCGCGTACCGAAACCCACGCCGAACTCGAGGGCGCGCACGGTGCTGTGCACCTGAACGCCGCGCAGTTGCTGGATGCCAGTCAGCACGCCGACTTCACCACGGTGGTGCGCCATTCGGCCCCCGGCTGCGCCTCACGCCAGACGGTCAAGAACGTGCTGTCCGGCCAGTCCCGCGGCGTCTTCCAGGGCCGCATCGAGGTGGCACGCGAAGCGCAGAAGACCGACGGCTATCAGATGAACCAGGCCCTGCTGCTCTCGCCGCAGGCCGAGGTGGACTCTAAGCCTGAGCTCGAAATCTTCGCCGACGACGTGAAGTGCAGTCACGGTGCCACGGTGGGCGAGCTCGACGCCGACCAGATGTTCTATCTCCGTAGCCGCGGCGTTCCCGAGCCCGAGGCCCGCGCCATCCTGGTCCGCGCCTTCCTGACCGAGGCGCTGGACGGCATCACCGACGAAACCCTGCGCGCCTGGCTCGACACCGCCGTCGAGACCTGGTGGTCCCGGCATGAGGTGGGCTGAGATGATTGCGCGCGCCCCCTGCTTCCGCTACGCTTTCTCGTTCGACCGTACGTCCCCGTCGCACGGTACGTCCCGGCTATGGCCGGGCCCGACCCGGCCACCCGCGCACCGCCGACGCCGCCACGCGCTGCGGCACGGTAATCGGGTAGATGGCCGGCGATCCCCGGGTCGAGCCCGGGGACAAGAGCCCGGCCGTGACGGAAACAATGGGCCGCGCCGAGGAAGCACGCTGCCCCGTACCGCCACCCCAGGCCAAAGATCCCCGCTATGAACGACCTCAGTCATCCCACCACGACCCTGGACGTGGCGCGCATCCGGTCCGAGTTTCCGATCCTGGACCAAAAGATCCGCGGCAAGCCCCTGGTGTTCCTCGACAGCGCCGCCTCGGCGCAGAAGCCGCGCGCCGTGATCGAGGCCATGCGCAATGCCATGGAAACCCAGTATGCCAACGTCCACCGCGGCCTGCATTGGATGAGCGAGCGGACCACCGAGGCCTACGAAGCTGCCCGTGACGCCGCCGCGGCGCTGATGAACGCCCCCGATTGCTCGGAAATCGTCATTACGCGCAACGTCACCGAGTCGCTGAACCTCGTCGCGCACAGCTACGGCCGCGGCGTCATGAAACCCGGCCAGGCTGTGCTGATCTCGGGCATGGAGCATCACTCCAACATCGTCCCTTGGCAGTTGCTGCGCGATACGCACGGGATCGAGCTGCGCGTCGCCCGCATCACCGACCAGGGCGAGCTCGACATGGCCGACTTCGAGGCCAAGCTCGCCGACGGCAAGGTCGGGCTGGTCTCCGTCACCCATATGTCCAACGTCCTCGGCACCGTCAGCCCGGCCGAACGGATCGCGGCAATCGCGCATGCCCACGGCGCGAAGGTGATGTTCGACGGCGCGCAGGCCATCGTGCACCGCAAGGTCGATGTCCAGGCGCTGAACTGCGACTTCTACTGCTGGACCGGACACAAGCTGTATGGCCCGACCGGAATCGGCATCCTCTACGGCAAGCGGGAGCTGCTGGACCGCATGCCCCCCTTCCTGGGCGGCGGCGAGATGATCTCCTCGGTCAGCTATGAAAAGTCCACCTGGGCCGAGGTACCGCACAAGTTCGAAGCCGGGACCCCGCCCATCCTGGAAGGCATCGGCCTGAAGGCGGCGATCGATTGGGTGCGGTCCATCGGTTACGACGCCATGATGGCGCATGAGGCGGCGCTGACCGAACACGCGCTGGCCCGCCTGGCAATAGTCCCGGGCCTGACCGTCCTCGGCCAGGCGCAGGACCGCGGAGGCGTGATCTCATTCGCGCTCGACAGGGCGCATGCCCATGACGTGGCAACCCTGCTCGACCGGCAGGGCATCGCCGTGCGCGCCGGCCACCATTGCGCCGAACCCTTGATGCGCCGCTATCATCTGGAAAGCACCGCGCGGGCCAGCTTCGGCGTCTACACGACCCACCAGGAGATCGACGCCCTGGCCGACGGCATGCTGCGGGTGCGGGAGTTCTTTGCATGACGCCAGCCGACACCTTCGACGATGTGCGCGACCTCTACCAGGAGGTGATCCTGGACCATGGCCGCAAGCCGCGCCATGCGCGCCGCCTGGAAAACTTTGACTACAGTGCCAAGGGCGACAACCCGATGTGCGGCGACCGGGTGCAGGTCTGGGTACGCGCCGACGGCGACACCATCGGCCAGGTGGGGTTCGATGCGCGCGGCTGCGCGATCAGTGTCGCCTCGGCCGATCTGATGGCCGAAACCGTGCAGGGCCGCTCCAAGGCCGACACAAAGGCGCTGTTCGAGGCCTTCCGCGAAATGGCACGCACCGGGCGATGCCCGGACTGCGATGCCGCACTATCAGAACCATTGGACCGGCTCGCCCCGCTGTCGGGCGTGCACGAGTACCCGTCGCGCGTGAAGTGCGCGACGCTGCCCTGGCACGCGCTGATGGCCGCGCTGGACGGCGCCAAGGAGGCAACCAGTGAATGACATGACCGAATCGACTGCTTGGACCCCGGACGGTGAGGTGCCGACGGGCCGGCCCGAGCCGAGCGAGGACGCCATCCTCGATGCGATCGGCACCGTCTATGATCCGGAAATTCCTGTGAACATCTACGAGCTTGGCCTGATCTACGCGGTCGAGATCGCCGACGACGGCGCGGTGAAGGTGGAAATGACGCTGACCGCCCCTGCCTGCCCCAGTGCGCAGGAGCTGCCCGAGCAGGTGCAGGCCGCGGTGATGGGCGTGCCGGGCGTCACCTCCTGCCATGTGGAAACCGTCTGGGACCCGCCCTGGGACCCGTCCCGCATGTCCGAGGAAGCGCGCCTGCAACTGAACATGTTCTGATCGACCAAAGAGGCTCGACCTTCATGAGCACGACTGTCACCCCATCCCGGAAGACCCGGGCGCTGCCCCCGCTGATGACCCTGACCGATGCCGCGGCGGAGCGTTTGCGCGCCCTGTATGCCAAGGGCGAGCAGGGCAAGCTGCTGCGGATCGGCGTGAAGACCAAGGGCTGCTCGGGTTTGTCCTACGACATGACCTGGGCGGATGCGCCGGCGCCGACCGATGAGGTCGTCAACGACAAGGGCCTGACTGTCCTGGTGGACCGCAAGGCGTCCCTGTTCCTGATCGGGACGGTCATGGACTATGAGGTTAAGGCGCTGACCTCGGGCTTTACCTTCACCAACCCCAATGAAAAGGGCCGGTGCGGCTGCGGCGAGAGTTTTCATGTCTGATCGCGGCCGCGACTGGCCGTGTGCTCCGGTTGACCGTCCGGGCCGGCGGGTCTAATCACCGCCGGCATTTCGGCGTCATATTGGGTTACGGAATGGCGCCCCCGGATGGGAGCACTGCGTGAGAGACGTACGCCAGGCCCTGATGATAGGGCGCAACACCGAGGGCCGGATGGTCAACCGTCCCTTGTCTCCACACCTGCAGATCTATCGGTGGCCGATCAGCATGGCGCTGTCGATCTCGCACCGCGCGACCGGGATCGCGCTGGGCGTGGGATGTTTGGTGTTGACCTGGTGGCTGGTGGCGGCCGCGACCTCGGAAGCGGCGTTCGCCGCCGTGCAATGGTTCCTCGGCTCCTGGCTCGGCGTGTTGCTGCTGTTGGGCTGGACGGCCACGCTGGTGTTCCACTTCCTCGCCGGCATCCGCCATCTGGTCTGGGATGCCGGCTACGGATTTGATGCGCCAATCTACAACCGCTCCGGATGGGCCGTGGTGACGGCAACGGCCGTGTGCACCGTCGTGATCTGGATCATCGGCCTGGCAGTTTGGTAGGGACACATGGCGGATCCACACACAGCGCCAAGCACCGAGATCATGCGCTCGCCTCTGGGGCGGGCGCGGGGGCTGGGTTCGGCACAGAGAGGGTCACACGAGTGGTGGGTGCAGAAGCTGCTGTCGCTTGCGCTCGTGCCCCTGACGGTCTGGTTCGTGATTGCAGCGATTCAACTGACCGGCGCCAGCTACCAGCAAATGGTCGCGTGGATGCACAGCCCCTGGCGCATAACACTCATGTGCCTCCTGGTGGCCATTACCTTCTATCATCTGACGCTGGGTTTGCAGGCCGTCCTGGAGGACTATGTTCATCATGAACTCACCAGGCTCGCGGCCAACATCCTCCAGAAGGGGTTGTGTCTGCTACTTGCGATTGTGTGCATTGTTTCGACGCTGAAGATCGGGCTCTAGGCCCGGAGGGACTCTCAGGATGGACGCGATCACCAAGCCTTCGTCTTTCGCCTACAATATCATCGACCATACCTATGATGTTGTCGTGGTCGGCGCGGGCGGATCGGGGTTGCGCGCCACGTTCGGCATGGGCGCGGCCGGCCTGAAGACCGCGTGCATCACCAAGGTCTTCCCGACCCGCAGCCACACCGTAGCGGCGCAGGGCGGCATCGGCGCCGCGCTGGGCAACATGGGCGAGGATGACTGGCGCTGGCACATGTACGACACCGTCAAGGGCTCGGACTGGCTCGGCGATCAGGACGCCATCGAATACATGTGCCGCGAAGCCATCCCCGCGGTCTATGAACTGGAACATTACGGTGTGCCGTTCAGCCGCACCGATGACGGGCGCATCTACCAGCGCCCCTTCGGCGGCCACATGATCGAGTACGGCAAGGCGCCGGCGATGCGCGCCTGCGCCGCCGCCGACCGCACCGGCCACGCCATTCTGCACACGCTCTATCAGCAGAGCCTGAAGCACGAGGCGGAGTTCTTCATCGAGTACTTCGCCCTCGACCTGATCCTCGATCAGGAAGGCGTCTGCCGCGGCGTCATGGCCTGGTGCCTGGAGGACGGATCGATCCACCGCTTCCGTGCGCAGACCGTCGTGCTGGCAACCGGCGGCTATGGCCGTACCTACCTGTCGTGCACCTCGGCCCATACCTGCACAGGCGACGGCTCCGGCATGGTGCTGCGCGCCGGCCTGCCCTGCCAGGACATGGAATTCGTGCAGTTCCACCCGACCGGCATCTTCCCCGCCGGCTGCCTGATCACCGAGGGCGCCCGCGGCGAAGGCGGCTACCTGACCAACTCGGAAGGCGAGCGGTTCATGGAACGCTATGCGCCAACGGCGAAGGATCTGGCGAGCCGCGACGTGGTGTCCCGCTCCATGACCATGGAGATCAACGAGGGCCGCGGCTGCGGTCCGAACAAGGACCACATCATGCTCCATCTGGAGCATCTGGGCGCCGACCTGCTGCATGAGCGTTTGCCCGGCATCTCGGAAACCGCAAAGGTGTTTGCCGGCGTGGACGTCACGAAGGAGCCGATCCCGGTGCTGCCGACTGTGCACTACAACATGGGCGGCATCCCGACCAATGTGCACGCCGAGGTCCTGCGGCCGACCAAGGACGATCCGGACGCCATCATCCCCGGCCTGATGGCGGTGGGCGAAGCGGCCTGCGTCTCGGTCCACGGGGCCAACCGCCTCGGCACCAATTCGCTGCTCGATCTTGTCGTATTCGGCCGAGCCGCAGCACATCGGGCGGCGGATACAATCAAGCCGGGCGCCAGCCAGCCGCCGCTGCCGCCCAAGGCCGGCGAGAATGCGCTGGACCGCTTCGATCATACGCGCCACGCCCGCGGCGGCACCAAGGTGGCCGAACTGCGCCTCGCGATGCAGCGCACCATGCAAGGGCACGCAGCGGTGTTCCGCTCCTCCAAAAGCCTGACCGAAGGCGTGGAGAAGATGAAGACGGTCTGGAGCGGCCTGACCGACATGTCGATCTCTGACCGCAGCCTGATCTGGAACAGCGACCTGATGGAGGCGATGGAGTTGCAGAACCTGATGGGCAACGCCATGGTCACCATCGTCAGTGCCGAGGCCCGCAAGGAAAGCCGCGGCGCGCATGCCCAGGACGATTACCCCGAGCGGGATGACGTGAACTGGATGAAGCACACCCTGGCATGGTGTGACGACAACGGCGAGGTGAAGCTGGACTACCGCGATGTGAAAATGCGGACGCTGACGAACGAAGTGTCCGTGTTCCCGCCGAAGAAGCGCGTGTACTGACCGGTCGCCTCGCTCGCTGAAGGATCACAGAACAAGATGGTTGCTTTCAGACTGCCCGTGAACAGCCGCATCGGCCAGGGCCAGACCTACAAGGCCCCGCCCGGCGCGAAGCGGGTCAAGGAATTCAAGATCTATCGCTGGAATCCCGATGACGGCAAGAACCCGCGGACCGACACGTATGAGGTCGATCTCGACACCTGCGGACCGA
>DASQVN010000174.1:0-3505 GCA_035640755.1 Rhodopila sp. | reverse complement strand
GATAGAGATTTCACCGCCCCCTGTCATCCAGTTCAGATCATCCAGTTCACGTCATCCGGTTCGCATCATCCGGTCCGCAGCACGCGCGGCACCGGGAAGGAGCCCAGCAGGCCCTCGACCCCCGTGCGCAGCCGGGTGATCTGCCCCACCCCGGCCAGCCGCCGGTCCAGGAACGACAGCGTCGCTTCATCCTCCTCCGAATAGTCCCGCAGCCAATACAGCAGGGTCGCCGAATACACCCCGGCCAGGATCGCCCGCTTCGTGTACCAGCTCAGATCGTCGGACCGGTCGCCGGCCGCGCGCCAGATCGCATCGACGGTGCGCGCCGTGACCGCCGGCCCGATCCGCCCGTTGCGCGGCAGCGCCAGCACCGCCAGCGCACGCCGGATCGCCTCCTTGTGCATCCGGTTCTGCCGCAGCCTGAGCGCAATCACCGCCCGGACCCGCTGCGTCACCCGCATCTCCATCGAGACGTCGGCCGCCGCTTCCATCCGGCGGTCGGCGAGGTCGCAGAACACCTCGACCATCTCCGCCGCCCCGCGCGGGAACAGGAAGTCGGCGTCCTCCGGCGCAATCCCGCCGGCCCGCAGCGCGCGCTTCGTCCAGCCGTCGAACGGAACATTCGGCAGCATCGCGTCAATCGCCGCATCGCGCTCCGCCGTGCGCTCGACAGGCCCAGGCATCAGCTGATCGCTCAGCCGGCCCATCAGCCTGTCCGCCAGCCGCCCCGGACTGATCATGACTGAGCCTCCGCGGCGATGCGGTCGAGCTCCTCAGTGAAGCCGAAATAGCGGAAATCGCTCATGCGCATCGGATACAGGATTCCGTCCAGATGGTCATATTCATGCTGGACGATCCGGGCATGGAAGCCGCTGACCTCCCGCTCGATCACATTCCCGTCACAGTCCACCCCGCGATAGCGCACGCGCTGCGCCCGCGGCACCGCCGCCCGCAGCCCGGGGATGGAAAGGCAGCCCTCCCAGCCCAGCACTCGCTCGGCCCCCAGCAGTTCCAGCTCCGGGTTGATCAGCACGCTGTTCTCCACCGCAACATCAGCCGGATCATCGGTCGCCCGCCCAGCTGGAACACGGAACACGAACAGCCGCAGCGATTGGTACACCTGCGGCGCCGCCAGCCCCACGCCGGGCGCATCCACCATCGTCTCCATCATGTCGGCCACCAGCCGACGGACCTCGGGGGCGCCCGGATGCGCCACCGGATCGGCCTTGCGCAGCAGAACCGGGTGCCCCATGCGGGCGATCTTCAAAACGGCCATGCCAGCTTCCCGTGTCTCGACGAACAAATCCGGCTTGTAAGTATGGCTGGACGTGGTATAGCGCCAGCCCCCGTATCGGTGTGTCGATGTCGGGCATTCTTTGCGTACCCGATCGGCGGGTGCGCCTCTGACAAGGAGCAGGCGGCCAAGTGCAAGTCCTCGTGCGTGACAACAACGTCGACCAGGCGCTCAAGGCGCTCAAGAAGAAGATGCAACGGGAGGGTATTTTTCGCGAGATGAAGCTGCGGCGACACTACGAGAAGCCATCCGAGCGCCGCGCCCGCGAAGCAGCCGAAGCCGTACGCCGCGCCCGCAAGCTGGAGCGTAAGCGGCTCGAGCGCGAAGGCTTCTAAGCCACCCAGGTTTCACGCACGTTGCCGGCGCCCCCCGGCGCCGCAGCTCTGTGCCTGCCGCAGCCCCGCGCCCGCCGCATCCAGACGCGGCGCTGCCAACCTACGCCCGATCCCGCGTGGCGCCGGTATCCCCCCGGCCGGAACGCTTGCCAACCCGGGACGATGCAGCCTAAGGTCCGGAATTGGACCAACCAGGCCGCGCGAACCGCCATGATCGGGCCAGACCAAACCCACCAGAACCAAACCCGCCAGAACGCCGTCTTCGACCATCTGCGCACCAGCATTCTCACCGGAACCCTGGGCCCGGGCGCGCGCCTCCCCCCCACCCGCGCCCTGGCGCAGGAACTCGGCGTCGCCCGCCAGACCGTGGTGCTGGCCTATGAGCGTCTGGCGGCCGAGGGTTATGTCCGCGCCCGCACCGGCAGCGGCACCTATGTCGCCGCTGACCTGCCCGACCAGGCTCCCGCCCCAGCCGAACCGCCGCGCGTCGCCGCCGTCGCCCTCTCCGCCCGCGGCCGCCGCCTGGCGGAAACCCCGGTCACCGCCGCCACCCACGATCCCACGCTGGGCCTGCTGCTCGCCGGCGGCCTGCCCGCACCGGACCTGTTCCCGATCCAGGCCTGGAACCGCTGCGCCGCACGCGCGCTGAAATCCCTGACCGGGGAGCTCGCCAGCTATCCGCCGCCCCAGGGCCTGCTCGCGCTGCGCGAGCAGATCGCCGCCCACCTCGCCGCCACCCGCGGCCTGATCGCCGACCCCGGCTGCATCATCATCACCGCCGGCACCCAGCAGGCACTGCGCACCGCGGCCGACCTGCTGCTCGATCCCGACGATCCCGCCTGGGTCGAGGAGCCAGGCTACATCGCCGGCCGCGGCGCCCTGCTCGCCGCCGGCGCTCGGCCGGTCCCGGTCCCCTCCGACCACGAAGGCATGGACATCGCCCGCGGCATCGAAACCGCACCGCACGCCCGCCTCGCACTCGTCGCCCCCTCCCACTCCACCCCCCTCGGCGGCGCGCTCCCGATCGGCCGCCGCCTCGCCCTGCTGGACTGGGCCCGCCGCCATAACGCCTGGGTGCTGGAGGATGACTGCGATTCCGAATTCCGCTGGGAAGGCAAGCCCCTGCCCCCGCTCGCCACGCTCGACCGGGAAGGCCGCGTCATCTACTGCGGCACCTTCAGCAAGACGCTCGCCCCCGCCCTGCGCATCGGCTTCGCCATCGTCCCGGCCCCGCTGGTCCCGGCCTTCGTCCGCCTGCGCACCCTCACCGACCGCGGCACCGACGCGCTGACCCAGGCGACGCTGACCGAGTTCATGCGCCAGGGCCTGCTCGCCCCGCATGTCCGCCGCATGCGCACCGAATACGCCCGCCGCCGCGCCGCACTGCTGGAGGCGATGGCGCGCCACGTCCGCCACGCCACCCCGCGCCCCGCCCCCGGCGGCCTGCACATGGTGGCCGAACTCGCCGACGGCATTGGCGAAGCCGCCGCCGCCCGCGCCTGCCGCGTGCGGGAGCTCGCGGTCGCGCCGCTGCGGGCCTATTACAGCGGCGTTCCGTCCAGATCCGGCCTGGTCATCGGGTTCGCCGCCACCCCCGTCGCCATGGCGGCCGAGGTCGCCCGCCGCCTCGAAGCCGCCCTCGTCAGCGCCGCCCGCCCAGCCGCGGCTTAACACCCCTCTTTTTTGCCAACACGCCGCAAATCGGTCATCGTCCGGCAAGACCAGCCCAGCGGAAGCGGAGGCACCCCGGATGCCCGATGTCCATCCCCCCGATGTCCACCCCCCCGACGTCCATCCCCAGGTCGCGCGCGCCCTCGCCCTGCATCCGCTGCTGCTGCGCGAAGGCGATGAGGTCAACCGCATCCGCGCCCTCACC
>DASQVN010000173.1:0-3123 GCA_035640755.1 Rhodopila sp. | reverse complement strand
CCGGCAACGAAATGCACGAAGCCGGTAGCGATATGCGAAACGAAACTGCCGATGCTCTGGGCAAGACTCAGTAGAAGCGGCTGCTGTTGTGCTGGCCCATCTCTGCCAGGCCGTTTTCGTCCGCTGCCGAATGACGGCCACCTGATCGGTTTCCACGAAGCGGGACCAGTCCCGTATCCTGCTGACCGGCGTGACGTCGAGGTGCAGACCGATCGGCAATGCAAACGCATGCGGGGGAAACGGGCCTCGATGGCCGCCAACTGGGCATCGAAAACGCCCGGTGCAAGCAGATGATCCTCCGTTGCTCTGAAGCTCAGCGGCGTCAGCGCGCCGACGGCCAGCGGTGTGCGTGCCATACCATAGCGTCCCAATGATTTTTTGGGTGAGCGTATTGACTGCGTGACTTAGGTTGTCACTTCTAAGCAACATCAGTGACATCATTGGAATCACATTGTGCCAGCCGCTGTCGATTCACACATTCGGGTACTCTGCTTCGAGAAATCAGCAGCATCTGTCTCTGCATTTTTGATCGCCATCAAGGCCGTCCGGCTATTGCTCGAGTTCTTCGCTCGCCGCTTCCCTCATCTGTTCATGGACAGACCTGGCAGATCAGGAACCAACGCACCACAGCGATGTGCGATATTCGCGCTGGCGCGGCGCAGACAGTCGGCAGGGAACGGGACGCCAGGTCCGTCGCCGCAAGGCCGGGGCGCTACCGGCCTATCGCCCACCTATCGGCACCCGGTGGTAACCCAGTCCCCTCTGGTGCCACATGGAACCGTCAGGCATGCAGCCCGCTACACCGCAACCAGCCGCGTTCCAGGAAGCCGATGGCCGCACAAGGGTCAAGACTTGCAATCCATGCCGCGCTCGCCGGGAACGGCGCCGTCGCAGCCACCAAGTTTGCGGCCGCGTGGTGGACCGGCAGCGCCGCGATGCTCAGCGAGGCCATCCACTCGGTCGTCGACACCGGCAACCAGCTTCTGTTGCTCCATGGCCTTCGCCGTGCGGCACGGCCGGCAACGCCAGCGCACCCGTTCGGTCACGGTCTGGAACTGTATTTCTGGACGTTCGTGGTCGCGATCCTGATCTTCGGCCTCGGCGCCGGAGTGTCCATCGTCGAGGGGGTGCAGAAAATCCTGTATCCGCACCCGATCGACAACGTTGCCGTCAACTACGTCGTGCTGGGCCTGTCCCTGCTGTTCGAGGGTGCAACCTGGTCGGTGGCACTTCGCGCGTTCCAGCGGGAAACACGCCGTAGCGGCGGCCTCCTGACAGCCGTCCAAAGCAGCAAGGACCCGGCCGTGTTCACCGTCGTGCTCGAGGACAGCGCGGCCGTGGCCGGCCTTCTCGTCGCACTCGTCTGCCTGATCGCCGCACAGCAACTGGACCTGCCCGTGCTCGATGGCGTGGCCTCGGTTCTCATCGGCGCTCTGCTGGCCGGAACCGCCGCCTTCCTCGCCCGCGAGTCGAAGGGGTTGCTGACCGGCGAAGCGGTCCTGCCGGCGGTACAGGCGAGCCTCCGGCACCTTGCCGCCGAAACAGCCGGGGTGTCCTCGGTCAATGAGGTGCTCACCATGCATTTCGGCCCGGCTGATGTCCTCGTCGCCCTCAGCCTGGATTTCAACGACACCCTCACCGCCGCCGAGGTCGAGCGTGCCGTCTCGCTGCTGGAACGCAGGATCAAGCAGACACACCCCGAAGTCCGCCGCGTCTTCGTGGAGGCGCAGAGCCGGGAAGCACACCTCCGCGCGAGCCAGTAGATCGGATTATGGGAGAGCGGAACGCGCGGACGCGTCAATCCGTTCTCAAAGCCCACGCCTGCCTCCCGCAACCGCGCCATGCCGGTTCTGTGCCAAATTGACATACCGGTTGGGCGCCCGCAATACTGGTGAGTAAAAGGGGAGTGCACCATGAGGCTGATGTGGTTCCACCTGATGCCGTACACCGAGCTGCCGGCGGACTTCCGGGAGAAGAACCCCTCGGTCTGGGTCGATATCCATTCGTCCCTGTTCGACCCGAAGCGGGCCCATCTGATGTACAACGACTTCATGGATGAGCTCGAATATGCCGCCGACTGCGGCTACGACACGATCTGCGTGAATGAGCATCACTCCAACGGCTACGGCCTGATGCCCTCGCCCAACCTGATCGCCTCGGCGCTGTCGCGGCGCACATCGGATGCGACGATCTGCGTCATGGGCAACTCGATCGCGCTGTACAACCCCCCGACCCGTTTGGCCGAGGAATTCGCCATGATCGACGTGATCTCCGGCGGCCGCCTGATCGCAGGCTTCCCGGTCGGCACGCCGATGGATGACTGCTTCGCCTATGGCCAGAACCCGTCGATGTTGCGGAAACGTTACCACGAAGCGCACGACCTGATCCTGCGCGCCTGGACCAAGAAGGAAACGTTCGCCTTCAACGGCCGCTACAACCAGCAGCGCTACGTCAACGTCTGGCCGCGTCCGGTGCAGCAGCCGCACCCGCCGATCTGGATCCCCGGCGGCGGCTCGGTCGAGACGTGGCAGTGGTGCGCCGAGATGGATTACGTCTATTGCTACCTGTCCTACTTCGGGCACAAGGCCGGCAAGGTCACGATGGACGGGTTCTGGGCCGAAATGGACCGGTTGGGCAAGGATCGCAACCCCTACCGCGCCGGCTTCGCGCAGACCATCGCCGTCGCCGAAAGCCGCGACCAGGCGCTGGAACTCTATACCGAGGCCGCCGAGTACTTCTTCGGCCGCTGCCTGCACATCGATCCGCGCTTCGCTGCCCCGCCGGGCTATTCGACCGAGGCGACACAGCGCGCCGGCCTCTCCAGCCAGGTCAGCGCCGCGGCCCTTCGCTCCGTCGCCCGCCCTTCCACGATGGAGGAGCTGGTCGAGGCCGGATACATCGTGATCGGATCGCCCGGCCAGGTAAACGACCAGCTTGTCGAGCTGGCCGAGAACCTGAACGTCGGCAACCTGATGCTGCTGATGCAGTTCGGCAACATGAACAAGGACCTGACGCGCTACAACACGCGGATCTTCGCGATCGTCTCCACCACCAGCATCCACTTCAGGCTCCCGTTCCCCAGGGAGCCAATCAGAACCCCATCAAGGGGGTCCCTTTTGGACG
>DASQVN010000172.1:0-6098 GCA_035640755.1 Rhodopila sp. | reverse complement strand
CATGCTGTTCGGCGATGAACACGATGAACAGGCAGGCGATCAACGATACCCCGCCGGCCAGCCCGTTCAGCCCGTCGATGAAGTTCATCGCATTGGTGGTGAAGATGATCCAGACCAGTGACGCCACCACGCCGACCGCGCCGAACGAGGGCAGCGCGACATAGGGGATATGGAAATCCAGCACATAGAGCCCGCTGCCCACGGCGACGAGCGCCGCCAGCACCTGTGTGCCCAGCTTGACGGTGAACGGCCAGTCGAACAGGTCATCCAGGAAGGCGACGACGGCAATCGCCACCGACGCGTCGATCACCCCGCGGAAATACGGGTCGGCCAGACGAGCGAACGCGGCATAGCGGTACAGCACCGCGATGCCGACCAGGAATGTCACCACGATGCCGACGCCGCCACCCTTCGGGGTCGGGCGCGCATGCGCCTTGCGCGCCTCCGGCGTGTCCATCACCCGCGCCGTGATCATCACCCGCACGATCCCGGCGGACAGCAGCATCAGCAGGCAGGCGAAGCCGAGGTGGCGGAGAATGGCGGCAGCGGCAAGGGTCATCAGGTATCCCGGCAGGTGGCTTGGCGCCAAAGGCAGCAAGCTGGCCGCACACGGCCCCTCCCGGAGAACTCACCCCCACGCCCCTGGCGCGGCAGCCTCTATCCCGTCCGGCCCGCGGATGCCAAGCGTCTTACCGTGTGAACCCCTCCAGCTCATCGCGCGCCCAGTCGATCGCCTGCTTGATCGACTGGCCGGCAACCAGCTTCGACACCATGGTCGGGATCAGCCCGCGGTTCCATGCCTGCACCCCAATGTCCGCCGGGCCGGAGGAGCCGGTGATGTAGTATTCCGCATCATGCCAGGGTCGGATCGGGTAGTTGTACACGACACCCTTGGGCGGCTCGACCTCCTCCCAGATCTTGAAGTCCGCCATCGAGAGATACGGCGGGATATCGTAGCCGGACACCGCCGTGGTCAGCGTCTCCATCTGCTCGCGCGAACCCAGGTAGCGGAGCAGGTCCATCGCCGCCGGCTTGTTCTGCGCAAACGACCACACACCGAAGAAATACGGCCGGTGCGGCACCATGCGCCCCTTCGCCCCGCGCGGGTTCGGGAACGTCCAGCAGTCCGCTGCCACCTGCGGCGCGTCGCGCTTGGCCACCGCCCAGGCCGAGGGCGGGTTATAGATCATCGCCGCCTTGCCCGAGATCAGCGCGCGGTTGTTCGACGCATCGTCATAGCTCACCGTGTCCGGCGGCAGGAACGGCACCATCCGCTTCGCATATTCCATCACCGCATGCACATTGTCGGAGTCGACCGTGATGTTGCCCTTGGCATCCACCAGGTCGGCGCCAAACGCGCCGAACATCGCCCCCCAGGTCTGGTTCGAATCGGTTGTCGTGCCGCAGCCGAAGCCGAACGGATAGCCCGCCTTGTGGCACGCCTCGGCGATCTTGAGCTGGGTGTCGTATGTCCATTCGGCCGACGTTTGCGGCGTTGCCGGGTGCGCCGGGAACCATTTCTGCACGTCAACCCCGGCGTATTGCTTGAACATGCTGATGCGCGCGCACGGTGTCAGCGGCGCCGAACCCCAGGCGACCGGCACCGCCTTCCAATGCCCGCCGGCGACGCCCAGATACTCGTAGGCGCGCCCGATCTTGCCGTACTTGGCGATGAAATCCTTCATGATGTCATCGACCGGGTCCAGGCTGTCGGCGTATTCGTGCACCGACCACATATCGAAGGCGTAGATGTCGTGCCCGGTCTTCGCCTGCGCCTCGGCCGCCATGGTGAGATTGATCTTGTTGCCGACCGCGGTGAGGAAATCGAGCTGCACCTCGACCTTGTTCTTCTCCGCCCAGGCATTGACCACCTTGCGCATGGCGTCGTTGCCCGCCGGCACCCAGTGATCCCACAGCGCGAGGCTGACCCGCCCCGCCGCGCCCGCCGTGCTGATATTGACAAGGGGCAATGCCCCGGCCGCCGCCCCCAGGCGCATGGCCTGGCGCCGCGTCATCCGCGTGTTCATGACGTTCACTCCCTGTGTCCCAGTCTTCTCTGTATCGCCGGCATTCTGCCCGCCCTGGTTATCAAGCCGGAGTATTCCCCAGCACAGGCCAGGTGACAAGCGAGCATTCGGCAGACAGACGCCACCCACCGCTGCGGCGCGATCGCTTGCCTAGCGGGTCTGGTGCCGTCGGGATCGCCGTTTGACCACCCACGAAGTCACCAGGCCCCGAACCGGCAAGGGGGCATCGGCGTCGGCCCCGCCAGCCCATCTTGCCGTTGGCGTGGACAAGCGCCATGTGTCGCCGTTATGCAAAGCTACCCCTCCGCCGCTGCCGACCCGATCGGGTGGCACGGCACCACCATCCTGTGCGTCAGGCGGGATGGACACGTCACGATGGCCGGGGACGGCCAGGTCAGCATGGGCCAGACGATCGTCAAGGGCAACGCGCGCAAGGTGCGGCGCATCGGCACCTCGGGCAATGTCATCGCCGGGTTCGCCGGGGCGACGGCCGACGCGTTCACCCTGCTCGAACGCCTGGAAAGCAAGCTGGAGCGTTATCCGAACCAGCTTGAGCGCGCCTGCGTCGAGCTGGCCAAGGACTGGCGGACCGACCGTTACCTGCGCCGATTGGAGGCGATGATGGCAGTCGCCGACAAGGACCGCAGCTTCACCCTGACCGGCACGGGCGACGTGCTGGAGCCGGAGGACGGCGTGATCGCCATCGGCTCGGGCGGCAACTTCGCGCTCGCCGCGGCCCGTGCATTGCTCGCCATCCCCGATCTCTCAGCCGAGGAGATCGCTCGGCGGTCGATGCGGATCGCCGCGGACATCTGCGTCTATACCAACGAAAATATCATTGTCGAGTCTATCTGATGGACGTTCCGACCTACTCACCGAGAGAGATCGTCTCGGAACTTGACCGCTTCATCGTCGGCCAGAACGACGCCAAACGGGCGGTGGCGATCGCGCTGCGCAACCGCTGGCGCCGGCAGCAACTGCCCGAGGCAATGCGCGAGGAGGTGGTGCCCAAGAACATCCTGATGATCGGCCCTACCGGCTGCGGCAAGACCGAGATCGCGCGGCGGCTGGCAAAGCTGGCACAGGCGCCGTTCCTCAAGATCGAGGCCACCAAGTTCACCGAGGTTGGCTATGTCGGCCGGGACGTGGATAGCATCGTGCGCGACCTCGTGGATTCCAGCCTGAACCTGCTGCGCGAAGCGAGCCGCAAGAGCGTGCAGGCCAAGGCGGAAGCTGCGGCCGAGGAACGGCTGATCACCGCCCTCGTGGGCGAGGACGCCGCCGCCGACACACGTTCGAAATTCCGCCGCATGCTGCGCAACGGCGAGTTCGAGCAGCGCGAGATCGAGGTCTCGGTCTCCGACTCCGGCGGCCTGCCGATCGGGCAGCTCGACATCCCCGGCATGCCGCCCGGCCAGGTGATCAACCTGAGCGAGATGATGAAGGGGCTGATGGGCGGCGGGCGCCCGCAGCAGAAGCGGCGCATGACCGTGGAAGCCGCCCGCCGGGTGCTGGAGGCCGAGGAAGCCGACCGGCTGCTGGACAACGACCAGCTCGCCAAGGATGCGGTGGCGCACGCCGAGAACAATGGCATCGTGTTCATCGATGAGATCGACAAGATCTGCGCCCGCACCACCGAAGGCGGCTTCCGCGGCGGCGATGTCTCGCGGGAGGGCGTGCAGCGCGACCTGCTGCCGCTGATCGAAGGCACCACGGTGAACACGAAGTACGGGCTGGTGAAGACCGACCACATCCTGTTCATCGCCTCAGGCGCGTTCCATCTGGCCAAGCCCTCGGACCTGCTGCCCGAGCTGCAGGGCCGGCTGCCGATCCGAGTCGAGCTGTCGCCGCTGTCGCGCGCCGACCTGCGGCGGATCCTGACCGAACCCGAGCATTCGCTCGTCAAACAGTACGCCGCCCTGCTGGGGACCGAGAGCGTCGCGCTGGTGTTCGAGGGCGGCGCGATCGACGCACTGGCCGACCTCGCAGCCGACATCAATGAGCGCGTCGAGAACATCGGCGCGCGGCGCCTGCACACGGTGCTGGAGCGGCTGCTGGAGGACATCAGCTTCACCGCCACGGACCGGGCGGGCGAGACCGTGACGGTCGACGCCGCCTATGTGAACGAACGGGTCGCCCCGCTCGCCCAGAGGGGCGACCTGAGCCGGTTCATCCTGTAGCCCTCGGTGCAGGTATGCGCTGCGGCGCCCTGTCCCCGGCCTTGAGCCCCCGGCCTTGAGCCGGGGGCAGGGCCAGCCGTAGCCGGCGCGGCTACTCCGCCGCTACCTTCTGGTTGGGAATGTCGGTTGAATACCGGATGTGGACCGGGGCATTCGCCTCCCACGGATCGTTCAGCCCCAGCGTCTTGGCATAGTCCTTGATCGCCGGCATCACCTCGCCGCACAGCAGGCGGATGCAGCGCTGGCGGTCTTCCTTGCTGACGTTGCCGTCATTCGCCCAGATGCCCATGATCCCGGGCCGTGTGTTCTCGACGAGGTATTTCAGCCGCTCGATCACCTGGTCGGGCGTGCCGGCGATGATCATGGTGCTGGCGATCTGTTCCTCGAAGGTCGGGTTACCGCGCGGGTTCTTTGCCCGTCCTACCGCGAACTGCACGAAGTTGCGGCGGCCGGATGGGGAGAAATAGCCGGCCGGGTTGGCCCAGACCGGGTGCGCGAGACCGGTGAACTCGCCCTGCATCCACATGAATTGCCGAGCATTGCGCAGCGCTTTTTCCTCGGTGTCCTGAACGTGGACGCGGATGAGATAGCCGAAGTTCTCCGGCCCGGCGGTGTAGCCGCAGTCCTTGGCGGTTTGCGAGTAGATGTCCCAGATCGCCTGGGTCGCGTCGATGGCGGTGTTCAGCGCGATGTAGGGGTAGCGCTGCTGGGCGGTCCAGATCACCGTTTCCTTCGACAGCACGCCGGGGATCCAGACGCGCGGATAGGGCTTCTGCAGCGGGATGGCCCAGGGGTTGACCACCCGCTGCTGGTAGTGGGTTCCTTCCCAGCGGAACGGGCCGGTGGTGGTCCAGGTCTTCTGGACTAGGTCGTGCGCCTCAACGAAGCGCTCGCGGTTGTACGCCGGGTTCACCCCGTTGGCCAGCTGCTCCTGCCCGCCGCCGCGGACGAAGCCCGAAACCAGGCGGCCTTTCGAGATCATGTCGATCATCGCCAGCTCCTCGGCGAGCTGGACCGGGTTCTCCGATAGCGGCAGAGGATTGCCCAGCAGGACGATCTTCAGCCGCTTGGTCATTGCGGCCAGGATCGCGGCAAACATGTTGCAGCGCGCCTGCATGCAGAACGGCGCGTTGTGATGCTCGTTCAGCATGATGCCGTCGGCGCCGCATTCCTCGACCAGCAGGTAGTCCTCGATGTACTCGTTGTAGAGACGGCTGCCTTCGACCGGGTTGTAATGCTTGTTGGAGAAGGTCAGGGCCGTGGCGCCGTACTTCAGTCCCTCCTGCGCGTCGTAGGCGGACATCGGCTGCTCGGTGAAATACATCATATGCATGGCAGGGAACCTCCCAGTGGTTCTTCAGCTTTGGCGGTTCTTTAACTTTGCAGCAGGAAGTCGGTGGCCAGCTTGGCCGTGATATCGGGCTTTTCCATCTCGGCGAAATGGCCGCATTCGGGGATGGTGGTCAGCGTCGCGTGCCTCAGCGCCTTGGCATAGGCGTGGCCGGCGCTGATCGGCACGATGCGGTCGTCGTCCCCCCAGATCACCAGCGCCGGAGTGCGCACGCCGCCCAGCAGATAGGGCAGGGTCTGGCTGTACATGTAGGGCTTCCAGGCGGTGCGGAAGCTCATCTCCCGCGCGATGTCCAAGGCTTCGAGCTGATCGACCGAGACGTCGCCATAGACCGCGGCGAACGCTGCCTCGCTATGGAAGCCGGATTTCGGGTAATCGATGTAGGAGACGATGGCCTGGTCGGCTATCTCGCCCTCGGGCGGCTTGATGCCCATCGCGCCCAGCAGCACCAGCTTGCGGTACGTGGTGGGGGAGAGACTGGCCATCTCGGCGGCGATCCAGCCGCCGAAGCCAAGGCCCACCAGGGACGCACCCGGCAGG
>DASQVN010000171.1:0-2825 GCA_035640755.1 Rhodopila sp. | reverse complement strand
AGCGGATGCGCGTGCCGGGCGCGAGGGTCAGGCGGGGGATGCCGCCGTAACCCAGAAGGTCGAGCGATTCCTGCTGCCAGGGGGCGAGCGGCGGCAGCACGAGGCGCGCGGGACGGCCGGCCTGCAGGCGCAGCGACCAGTCGATGGCGGGCAGGCACTGGGTCAGCCAGCACCGGTGGTCGGCGTGAGCGGGATTGCAGCCGAGGATGAAGTCCGAGCCATCATCCTGCGGCGGAACGGTGCCTGGATCGGCGGCGGCCTCACTGGCCCAGGATGGTGCGTCCTCGGCGGTTTCGGCGAGCAGCTCACCGCCCTGAAACAGCCGGAGGCTGTCGCTGTCGAGGACGACGTTCTCCAGCGTGAAGTGGCGGACGGCGGCGGTGGTCCGCGCCATGTGGAGGGTGCGGGCGCTGTCGAGCTGATACAGCGCCTGGCTCAGTCCGACCTCGGAAGTGCACTGGAAGGGTTCGGCGGCCTCGATCCAGGTTGTCTCGGCCGCGGCGGATGCGAGTGGGCGCGTGGCGGGCGACACGGGGGGCGGCGCGGCGGGCGCGGGCGGAATGGTCTTGGTGCTGAACAGCGACATCGGCGTGATAGTTACGGCACCGGTCCACCGATCTCAACGTGAAAGTGACGAGTCTTCGACTTGTCTTTTCGCGATGCACGCGTTCCGGCGTGGCTGCCTCAGCCGATCGCGCGCGCGTGGAGCTTCAGCACTTCGCCGGCGAGATAGAGGCTGCCGCAGATCAGCACGCGGGCGGGACCCTCGCGGCCGGCATCCACGCGGGCGCAACTGGGCGTGCCGGACAGCGCGCGCAGGGCGTCCGTGACACGCGGGCCGGGACGGGCGATGCCGCGGGAGGCGGCGACGATGGTCTCGACCGGCAGGGCATTGTGCTGGCCGGGCTCCTGCACCGCCCAGACGGTGCTGGCGCGGGGCAGCAGCGGGGCGAGGAACTCGGCGGTGTCCTTGGCCTGCTTCATGCCGACGACCAGGTGGACCGGCTGGTCGGACCAGGCCTGCAACTGCTCGGCCAGCACCTGGCCGGCGCCGGGGTTGTGCCCGCCGTCGAGCCAGAGTTCCCAGCCTGGCGGCAGCAGGGCGGCGAGCGCGATGCCGGCATTGTCGATCTGGTGCTGGCCGAGGAGCGATGGCGGCGGCGTGTCCACGGTGCCGGCCGTATCGGTGTAGCGCAGGCCGGTTGCGGTTGCCGCGATCTCCCAGTCCCGGCCGCGCAGGTGGGCCGGCGCGTCCTTGGCGGCGGCGGCGCGCAGCAGGAGCTCGGCGATGTCCTCCGGCTGGGCGCCGATCACGACGGGACGGCGGGACTTGATGATGCCGGCCTTCTCCCCGGCGATCAGCGGCAGGGTGGGGCCGAGGAACTCGCGATGGTCGAGGGAGATCGAGGTGATGGCGCAGGCGGCGGGCTGGTCGATGACGTTGGTGGCGTCCCCGCGGCCGCCGAGGCCGACCTCCAGGACGCAGAGGTCGGCGGGGGTGGCGGCGAACAGGTCGAAGGCGGCGGCGGTGATGAGCTCGAATACCGTGATCGGGGCGCCATCGTTGATCCGCTCCAGGCGTTCGAGGGTGGCGATCAGCACGTCGTCGGAGACGAGCTCTCCGGCGATGCGGATGCGTTCGTTGAAGCGGACGAGGTGGGGCGAGATGTAGACGTGGACGCGGAGCCCGGCGGCCTCGGCCATGGCGCGGATGAAGGCGCAGGTGCTGCCCTTGCCGTTGGTGCCTGCGACGTGGATCACCGGGGGCAGGCGGTGGTGCGGATTGCCGAGGCGGGCGAGCAACGTATGCAGGCGGTCCAGGCTGAGGTCGATCAGCCTGGGGTGCAGGCGTTCGAGGCGGGTGGTGATCGCCTCGATGCTCATGCGGCCTGCTCGCGTTCCTGCGGCTTGAGCAGGCCGATGATGCGGGCGAGGGTGGCGTGCAGGTCGCCGCGCTTGACGACCATGTCGATGATGCCGTGCTCCAGCAGGTATTCGGCGCGCTGGAAGCCTTCGGGGAGTTTTTCGCGCACCGTCTGTTCGATGACGCGGGCGCCGGCGAAGCCGATCATGGCGCCGGGTTCGGCGATCTGGATGTCGCCCAGCATGGCGAAGCTGGCGGTGACGCCGCCGGTGGTGGGGTCGGTGAGGACGACGATGAAGGGCAGGCCGGCGTCCTTCACCAGGCGGGTGGCGATGACGGTGCGAGGCATCTGCATCAGGCTGACCGCGCCTTCCTGCATGCGGGCGCCGCCGGAGGCGGTGAACACGATCAAGGGGGCCTGCTGCAATGCGGCGAGGCGGGCGGCGGCGACGATGGCGTCACCCACCGCAGCGCCCATGGAGCCGCCGATGAAGGCAAATTCCATGACCGCGACGACGGCCTTGTGGCCGCCGATGGTGCCGTGGGCGACGGTGATGGCGTCGTCCGTATGGGTCTTCTCGCGCGCGTCCTTCAGCCGGTCGGGGTAGCGCTTGGTATCACGGAAGCGGAGCGGGTCGGTGACGGGCTTGGGCAGCTCGATCCGCGTGTAACTGTTCGCATCGAAGGTCCAGGCCAGGCGTTCGGCCGAGCTGGCGCGGAGGTGGTGGCCGCAGTGCTGGCAGACCTTCAGGTTGGCCTCCAGGTCGCGGTGGAAGATCATCTGCTGGCAGGCAGGACACTGATGCCAGAGGTTGTCCGGCACCGAGCGGGAGAACAGGGTGCGGATCTTGGGGCGGACGTATTCGGTGAGCCAGCTCATGGCGGGGGAGATAGCGGGGGAGGGGGCGGGGGGCAAGCGTTGGGACTCGGGTGGAGATGTGCGGGGGAGGGAAGGTAGGTT
>DASQVN010000170.1:0-7466 GCA_035640755.1 Rhodopila sp. | reverse complement strand
GTGGTGGGCTACGGCCACGATGGCGGCAAGAGCAGCCGAAGTCTGACGACCCGCCCCGCCAGGATCATGCAGAAGTTTCAACTTTTGCAACGCGCATGCACTCACATGCGCGGTCCTCTCCACGGGCGGTTCGGCCACATGACGCACAGCAGTCGAATGCTTCATTCGTAGCCGAACCGTCACATTGGAGCAATCTTGAAGGTTTACTGCCTCGCGCTTCGGGTGACACCTCCAATTTCATGCAGGACGGCACGAACATGGCAAATTCCCACTCCGGAACGACCGGACAACAACACGCGCTCGCAGCAGGTGCTCGGCGCATTTTTCGTCGGACGCGCGGGGAGACCAAAAAGTCGGTGACGCAGCTGGTTGGTCCCTCGGATCTGGGGCAATTACTCAAGCCATTCGTCCTCCTCTCCTACATCGATTTTTCCCCCGAGACACATCTGCCCATGAAGCTTGATGCTCACTCGGGCATCGCCTCTGTCGGGATGCTGATCGGCGGTTCATTGCACCTCAGGGACAGCCAAGATGCACCTGTGACTTTGCATGCAGGCGGCATGGAATGGATGTGCTCCGGTAGCGGCATATGGCACGGCGGCCCTTTCACGGTGTCAGGCCATACGCGCGGATTTCAGATGTGGATGAGCCTGTCGCCGGAATTCGAGCTAACAGAACCGCGCGAGCAGTTCCTGCGGCCCGACGAAGTCCCCCAAGCTGGGTGCGCGCGGATCTTACTTGGCCACTACGGAGAACTGCGAAGTCCGATCGACGCAACGTGGCCTATTACGTATTTGCACGTGCGCCTGAGCGCTGGCGACGGTTGGCGTTACGAACCGCCGCGTGATCACGATGTTCTGTGGATCGCCTTGCATTCGGGATCGCTGGACGTGGGATCCACGGTCGAACAGGGCGAGCTAGTGATATTCGACGATGGGAACCAGGCAGTCGAAATCCGCGCTCTTGCAGACTGTGAGTTCCTACTCGGGTCTGCTTTGCGAAGCCCCTATGACCTTGTGCGAAGCTCCGGCTCGATCCATGCAAGCGCTGACGCCCTGCGCCGCGCTCAAATGCAAATCGAACGTGTGGCGGGAGAGCTGCGCAAGCAAGGCCGACTGCAAGCCTGAGCGGTCGTGCTGGTGCTTTGCTGCTGGCAAATGCGAACGGCGTGACGGCCTCGGCGGAAAATTCTGCGCGCCCGCCTGCGGATAGCGGATACCCCGCCGGCGCCGCCTCAATGGTCCTGAGCTCTGAAATGTAGAGGTCACTTTCCACCCAAAGTGGCTGCTCGAACCGGGCTCGCTCTGCGGCTGGACCGAGGGGCTTGCTGCCGTAAGCTTGCAGAACCGCTGCGGCAACCGGCTAAACCCTCGATACAGAGATAATTATGAGCGCCATGGGCCGGCCCGCGCGCTGATACCGCTGCCGCAGTCTCAGCCTGATTTGTCACGCGGCGGCAACTCCCGATTGACTGCCCGTTCCTGGGGGTTGGTATATGACAGGGCCGATCTGATAGATGATCGGCCATGACTCTCGCTGGAACCTATGACCGCAGCCTCGTCGCGCTCTCGGTCTTCATTGCGATGGCGGCTTCATTCACGGCCCTCGACCTGGCCAGCCGCGTCCGCGCCTCGGCCGGCGTGGCCCGCTACGTATGGCTTGCGACCGCGGCGCTTGCCATGGGTGGGGGGATCTGGGCCATGCATTTCGTGGCCATGCTCGCCTTCAGCATGCCGGGCATGGAGGTGGCCTACGACGTCACGCTGACACTCCTGTCATTGTTGATCGCCGTCGTGGTCACCGGAGTCGGCTTCCTAGTGGTGAGCCGAGGGCAGCCCACGCCCACGCTGTTGCTTGCAAGCGGCCTGTTCATGGGCCTGGGCATCGTTGCGATGCACTATACGGGGATGGCGGCCATGGAGATGGCGGCCGACCTTCGATATGACCCGGGCTGGGTTGCTGCCTCGGTGCTGATCGCGATCGCGGCCGCGACCGCCGCCTTGTGGCTGTCCGTCGGGACGACCCAGGCGGCGACACGGATCGCGGCCGCCATCGTCATGGGCGCTGCCATATCGGGCATGCACTACGCCGCCATGCAGGGCGCCACGTTCGCGGTCCAGTCGCACGTCGGTATGGCGCATGGCAGGACCAGCCTGACCCCAGTCACGCTGGCACTTGCGGTGGCGGCCTCGACCTTCCTGATCCTGTTCCTGGCGTTGATCGCGGCGATGTTCGACCGCCGCTTTGCCGCGATGGCGGAACGCGAAGCCAACGCGCTGCGTCAGAGCGAGGAACGGTTCCGAATCCTGTACACCCGAACGCCTCTTCCCCTCCATTCGCTGGATGAGAGGGGCTGTATCGAACACGTCACGGACGCTTGGCTCAACCTGCTGGGGTATGACCGGGATGAGGTGATCGGGCGTGCGCTGACGAGCTTCATGACGGAGGCCTCGGCGGGGCGGATGATCGAGTCGGACTGGCCGGCCTTGCTGCAGAAGGGTGAGTTGACGGACGCCGAGTATGACGTGGTCACCCGGGCGGGCGAATGCCTCGATGTGCTCGCCTCGGCGCGCGTTGAACGCGATGAGCGAGGGGTCTTCCTGCGCGCCCTGGGCGGACTGACCAATGTCACCGCACACAGGCGCGCCGAAAAGGCGTTGCGGCAGTCGCAGAAGATGGAGGCGGTCGGCCAGCTCACCGGCGGGGTGGCGCACGACTTCAACAACCTGCTCACCGTCGTGCTGTGCAGCCTGGAACTGCTGCGCAAGCGCCTGCCGGCGGGTGATACGGCCGCGCTGCGGCTCCTCGACAACGCCGTTAAAGGTACCGAACGCGGATCGTCGCTCACGCAGCGACTGCTCGCCTTCAGCCGTGGCCAGGAACTCAAGCCCAGGGCGGTCAAGGTCCCGGAGCTTGTGCAGGGCATGGCGGAACTGCTGCGCAGCTCGCTGGGATCCGGCATCGAGGTTGAGACGCGTTTCCCTGGCGAGATGGCGCCGGCCTATGTGGACGCCAACCAGCTGGAGCTGGCGCTGCTGAACCTGGCGGTGAATGCGCGCGATGCCATGGCCGGCGTAGGCCGGCTGACGATCTCGGCCCGCGAGATGCACGTGGCAGCCGGGCAGGCCGAGGAGCTGGAACCGGGCGGATACGTGGTCCTGGAGGTCGCCGACACCGGTGCGGGGATGGACGAGGCGACGCTGGCCCGCTGCATGGAGCCGTTCTTCACCACCAAGGGCGTCGGCAAGGGGACTGGCCTGGGCCTGTCCATGGTGTATGGCCTCGCCGCGCAATCCGGCGGGCGGCTGATCATGCACAGCCGCAAGGGCGAGGGAACGACTGCGGAACTATGGCTGCCAAGCGCCCAGCCCGCTGCCGCTGATACGCTGCAGCAGGCGGCGAATGTCGCGGACGTCCGGTCCCAGCCGCCCAGCCGCCGTACCGTCCTGGTGGTGGACGATGACCCCCTGGTGCTGACCAGTACGGCGTCGATGCTGGAAGATATCGATTATGCCGTACTGGAAGCAGCGTCAGGCCGGCAAGCCTTGGAGATCCTGCGTTCGGACGTCACGGTCGATCTGGTCGTTACCGATCAGGTGATGCCCGGCATGACCGGCCTGGAGCTTGCTGCCGCGGTGCAGCAGGAGCTGCCTGGGCTGCCTGTGCTTCTGGCCACGGGCTATGCCGAACGGAAGGAGGTGGCGTCCGCGGATCTGCCGTTGCTTCGCAAGCCGTACGGTCAGCCTGCCCTCGCGGCGGCGATCGCACGCTGTTTAGCGCGTGGTCCGCACCGCATAAGAGGTCCAGCGGAGCGAATTGCGCTTTGATACCAGGCGACGGTGACATTGGCCGTTTGTGAGGGCGCGGGTTGGTGTCATGGCTGGGCCCAATCGTCATGGCCGGGCTTGACCCGGCCATCTGCGCGCCGGCGGTGCCGCAGCGCGTTGTCGCACCGGCGGGGGTGGATGGCCGGGTCGAGCCCGGCCATGACGGATACGCAACAGCGGCGGCAACACGTTTCTCCAACGCGGAGTTCATCCTACGGTCGTGCGTGGATGGCCGGGTCGAGCCCGGCCATGACGGGTACGCAACAGTGGCGGCAACACTTTTTCCCAACGCGGAGTTCATTCTAATGAATATGGCGTCGATCGCACGCTACGGCTCGGCGATGCGGAGCGCGATGCTGCGGGCGTGGGCTTGCAGCCCCTCGGCTTCGGCGAGGCGGACGGCGGCGGGGCCGATCCGCTCCAGGGCGGATTGCGTCGCGGAAACGAAGGTCGTGCGTTTGAGGAAGTCGAACACCGAGAGGCCGGAGGCGAAGCGGGCGGTGCGGCCGGTGGGCAGCACGTGGTTCGGGCCGGCGATGTAGTCGCCGACCGCCTCGGGGCAGAAGGCGCCGAGGAACACGGCGCCGGCATGGCGGATTTGGCGGAACAGCGCTTCGGCGTCCTGCAGCATGATCTGCAGGTGCTCGGGGGCGAGGCGGTTGACCAGTTCGGCAGCTTCGGTCCAATCGCGCACCAGGATGATGGCGCCGTGGTGTTGCCAGCTTGCGCCGGCGATGGCGGCGCGGGACAGGGTGGGCAGTTCGGCGGCCACGGCAGCGGCCACGGCGTCGCCAAATGCCGGGTCGTTTGTGACCAATATCGACTGCGCGGCCTCATCGTGCTCGGCCTGGGCGAGCAGGTCGATGGCGATGCGGCGCGGGTCGTTGGCGGCGTCGGCGAGCACGACGACCTCGGACGGGCCGGCGATGGCATCGATACCGACACGGCCGAACACCTGGCGTTTGGCCTCGGCGACATAGGCGTTGCCGGGGCCGACGATGCGGTCCACCGGCGGGATGGCGGCGGTGCCGTAGGCGAGCGCCGCGACCGCCTGGGCGCCGCCGACGCGGTAGATCTCGGTCACGCCGGCGCATCGGGCGGCGGCGAGGACGAGCGGGTTCAGCACACCGTCGGGCGCGGGGACGCACATGGCGATGCGCGCAACGCCGGCGGTGCGGGCGGGAACGGCGTTCATCAGCACGGATGACGGATAGGCCGCCTTGCCGCCGGGCACGTACAGCCCAACCGCGTCGAGCGGCGTCCAGCGCATGCCGGTGGTGACGCCCTCGGCGTCGGTCATGCGCAGATCCTGCGGCAGCTGCGCGCGGTGGAACGCCTCGATCCTCGTGGCGGCGAGATCCAGCGCCGCGGCCAGATCGGCAGGGATGGAGGACGCCGCGGCTTCGACCTCATGCGCCGGGATGCGGATCGTCTCTGGCGTCAGCGCCTGGCGGTCGAAGCGGGCGGTGTATTCGATCAGCGCGGCGTCGCCGCGGGCGCGGACGGCGGCGATGATGTCGGCGACGGCGCGGTCAACGGTCTCCGTAGTCTCGCGCGCCTGGGCGAGCAGGGCGGCGAACGCGGCCTCGAAGCCCGGATCGGCGGTGGAGAGGCGGATCATGCAGCGGCCTGCCTGCCGTCGAGCGCGGCGCGGAAGCGGGCGATCCAGGCGCCGATGCGTTCCGGCTGGGTCTTCAGCGCGGTGCGGTTGACGATCAGGCGGCTGGTGACGGGGGCGATCACCTCGGTCTCCACCAGGCCGTTGGCCTTCAGGGTCGAGCCGGTCTGCACCAGGTCGACGATCATGCGGCAGACGCCGAGGCCGGGGGCGAGCTCCATGGCACCGTTGAGGTGCACGACCTCGGCGTGGATGCCGCGGCCGGCGTAGTGGCGGCGGGCGATGTTGGGGTACTTGGTGGCGACGCGGACGCGCGACCAGCGGGAGGGATCGTCGGTGCCGGCGGTCTCCCGCGGTTCGGCGACCGAGACGCGGCACTTGCCGATGCCGAGGTCGAGCGGGGCGTAGATCTCGGGGTAGTCAAACTCCATCAGCACGTCGGCGCCGCAGATGCCAATCTGGGCGGCGCCGAAGGCGACGAAGGTGGCGACGTCGAAGGGACGGACGCGCACCACGTCGAGCATCGGGTCGTCGGTCGGGAAGCGGAGGCGGCGGCTGTCCTCATCGGCGTAGTCGGCGGCCGGGGCGACGCCGGCGCGCGCCAGCAGGGGGCCGCACTCGGACAGGATGCGGCCTTTCGGCAACGCCAGTATCATCGGCGTCGTGACATCCGGCTCCAGTGTGGACGCAGGGTAGGAGACGGTCATGCAGGCTCCGGCTTCAGGTGGGGCGGGGTTTAGCCTAGTCGTGGGCCGGCTGGAAGCCCGCTGCCGGGGTGGCCGGGCCGCGTTGGGCGCGGCCGTTCGCCCGAGGATCATTGTCTGATTGACCGGGCGTCCGGCAGGGCCGTAAACCGGCCCGGAGCTGAAACGGCCGAGCTGAAACGGGCAGCCATGGCAAAGAAGATCCTGATCGTGCGCTGGGCTGGCAGCGCCTATGACTCGCTGGGCGGGCTGATGGAGCTGGCCGCGCAGGAGCTTGCCCGGCTCGGGCTGGATGTGGTGGTGCTTGCCGGGGATGACGAGGACTGGCCGCAGCGCATGCTGGCGTTGCTTCAGTCGGGCGAGATCGGGTTCGCGCTGACCATGTCGGGCATCGCGGCCGAGGCGACGATCGACGGCAAGCTGGTGTGGGAGGCGGCGCAGGTGCCGCTGTTCAACTGGTGCTGCGACCATCCGTGCTACTTCCCCGACCGGCATGTGATCCGCAGCCCGTATCTGCTGCACGGCTACGTGTTTCCCGACCATGCGCGCTACAACATTGCGCACCTGAAGGCGAACGGTGCGGCGTATGCGGTGCACCTGGGCATTCCGCCGCGTTCGATCTTTGCCGGCGCGCCGCTGCTGGGCCCGGCGCGCAACGGGCGGGTGATGTTTGCCAAGACCGGCAAGGACACCAACGGGATCGAGGCACGCTGGCGCGGCTCCGACCCGGAACTGTCGCACATCGTGTTTGCCGCCGCGGAGGAGCTGATGCACCGCCCGACCGGCGACTTCCTGCCGGTACTGCAACGGATCGCCGAGGCGCGGGGATTGTTCCTTGCCGGCAACAGCATGATCGCGCTGACGCTGATCGGCGAGCTCGACGCCTATATCCGCTACCGCCGAGCGGAGATGGTGGTACGGAGCGTGCTCGATCAGCCGGTGGACGTGTTCGGCACCGGCTGGGAGCATATCCCGTGGGATGCGGCGCAGGCGCGCTACCACGGCCCGCTGACGTGGCGGGAGATGCTCGGCAAGCTGCCGGCCTATTCCGGGTGCCTCTCGATCAATCCGCTGGTCGATGAGTCGGTGCACGACCGGGTGTTCTTCGCCTTGGCGGCCGGCGTGCCGCCGCTCAGCGACAGCAACGCGTTTTCGCGCGCCAACATGCCGGGGCTGGAGCGCTATGCGTTCGGCTTCACCGCCGATGCCATCCGCCAGGCCGTCGCGGCGGCGCTGGCAGACCCGGCGCAGGCGATGGCGCGGACCGAGGAAGCCTGGAGCGCGCTGTCGGGGCCGTTCGGGTTGCGGCGTTCCGCC
>DASQVN010000169.1:0-3448 GCA_035640755.1 Rhodopila sp. | reverse complement strand
GCGCTGCATATCGTGGTCAACAACGCCGGCGTTGCCATGCACGGCACGGCGCTGGAACAAGTGACGCCGCAGGAATGGGACTGGGTGATCGGCGTCAACGTGCGAGGCGTGATTAACGGCATCCGCAGCTTCGTGCCGCTGATCCGCGAAACCGGCCAGGGTGGGCATGTCGTCAACACCGGATCTGTCTCCAGCCTGTTCGTGCGGGAGGGGCGGAACCAGGGCGCGTACGCGATGACGAAATACGCCGTGCTGGCGCTGTCCGAAGCGTTGGAACAGGAGCTGAAAGGCTCCGGCGTCGGAGTTTCGGTGCTGTGTCCCGGCGGGGTGCGGACCTCGATCTTCCAGTCGGCGGCGACGCGGCCCGAACGGTTCGGCGGCAGTTATCGGCGACCGGAGCAGGAGGCGCTGCAGGCGGGGTTCTTCGAATCCGCGCTTGATCCGCTGGTGATCGGTCGCCGGGTGGTGCAGGCGATTCGTGATGATGAATTCTACGTCCTGACCCATACCGGAGAGCGTGACGCGATCACTGCCCGGTTCGATCGCATCCGCGCCGCGTTCGACCGGGCGGATGCGGTGATGCCGACGCTGACCGGATCATAGGTCGAGGGTTTCCTGCGCTTCGGCCTTGCGGGTTTTTGTCGCGGGTTTCGAGGACGATGCTTTCGCAGTGGTGGTACCCTCAGCGATGGCATCGACCTGACCATCGCTGAACTGCAAATGCAGGCGGTTGCCAGGCTTGACGGATTCGGCGCTGGTGACCGGATGCCCGACCTGGTTGGTGACCAGCACATAGCCGCGCTGCAGCAAAGCGAGTGGCGAGGCAGCCTCCAGCCGCGGGCCGATGCCAGACAGGTGCGCGCGAGCCTCACGCAACGTGGCGCGGAGGGGCGCCGCGGACACGCGGCCAAGCACGCGATCAGCCTTGCCGCGCAGCAGGGTTGTGGCCCGGTGCACGGCGTTGGTCAGGCGATGCGATGTGACCTCCAGGGCTGAGCGACGGGAGGCAACCAGGCTGGGGGCTGACAACCGCAGGCGCAGGGCGCGGTCGCGCACGGCCTCCTGCGCCTTTGCGGTCAGCTTGTGGGGGTCCGGCAGGCGGCGCTCGATGCCGGTCAGCACGACCCGGCGCCGCGCGACCAGCGCCGGAAGGGCGAGCATGGCGCGTTCAGCACGGTCATCCAGGCGCTGGCGGGCAGCGCCCAGCAGGGCCGGGAGGTCGGGGATGCCACGCTCCACGCGCGACAGATTCAGGCGGCTGTCCTGCCGCAGACGGTTGATGCTGCCCAGCAGGCGGGCGTTCTTCTGCGTCAGGTCGGCCACCAGGTCGGCGCGGGTGGGCACGGCCAGTTCGGCCGCCGCCGTCGGCGTGGGCGCTCGGCAATCGGAGACGAAGTCGATCAGCGTCGTGTCGGTCTCGTGCCCGACGGCGGAGATCAGGGGGATGCGGCAGGCAGCGGCGGCGCGGACGACGATTTCCTCATTGAACGCCATCAGGTCTTCCAGGCTTCCGCCACCGCGGGCGACAATCAGGACGTCGGGGCGACGTGGGTTGCCTGTCGAGAGCATGGTGTCGAAGCCCTGGATGGCGGCGGCGATGCGTTCGGCCGCGCCCTCGCCCTGGACGGGTACCGGCCAGAGCAGGATGTGGCGGGGGAAACGGCGGGCGATGGTCGTCCGGATGTCCTGGATCACCGCGCCTTTCTCGCTCGTGATGACGCCGACGATCTGCGGCAGGCGCGGCAGCAGGCATTTGCGGGCGGCATCGAACAGGCCCTCGGCTGCGAGTCGCTGGCGGATTATCTCGATTCGGGCGAGCAGCGCACCGATGCCGGCGTACTCAAGCCGCTCGATTATGAGCTGGTAGGTGGAGCGTTCGGCGTAGCTGGTGATGCGGCCGGTGGCGATGACCTCGGTGCCGTTCTCCGGCGTCAGACCGAGCCGGGGGATGGTGTTTTTCCAGATGATGCCGGCGATCTTGGCGTTTTCGTCCTTCAGCGACAGATAGATGTGGCCTGATGGATAGCGCTTGACCTCGGTCAGTTCACCGCGCACGCGGATGCGGCCGAAGGTGGTCTCCAGCGTGCGCTTCACCGCTCCGGAAATTTCCGAGACGGTGTATTCGGGCATATTTGTCGGGCGTGGATCGTCCATCCCAGCATGTTAAAGCGTTTCCCGCGTGGGCGGGAGTGAGGAACGGGGAATGAAGGTACTGGTCGTGGGTTCGGGCGGGCGGGAACACGCGCTGTGCTGGGCGATATCGGCGAGCCCGATGCTGACGAAGCTGTATTGTGCGCCCGGCAATCCCGGCATCGCGATGGTCGCGGAGTGTGTGGATATCGGCGCTACCGACATCGCGACCCTGGTGGGGTTCGCGCAGGACCACGCAATCGACTTGGTCGTGCCAGGGCCGGAAGGGCCGCTGGTTGCCGGGATTACCGATGCGATGGAGGCGGCCGGGATTGCCTGCTGCGGCCCCTTGCGCGCTGCGGCCAGGCTGGAGGGAAGCAAGGGATTCACCAAGGAAGTCTGCGACGCTGCCAGCATTCCGACCGCGCTATGGGAGCGCTTCGAGGATGCCGACGAGGCACGGGCGTTCATCCGCAAGCGCGGCGCGCCGATCGTCGTCAAGGCAGACGGGCTGGCAGCCGGAAAGGGCGTCGTCGTGGCGCGGACCGAGGCGGAGGCCCTGGCCGCCATCGACGCCTTCATGGACCGGCGCGTGTTGGGCGAGGCGGGCGCAGCCGTGGTACTGGAAGAGCGCCTGGTTGGGGAAGAGGTGTCGCTGTTCGCGCTATGCGATGGGGAGGATGCGCTGATCCTCGGCTCCGCGCGGGACCATAAGCGGGTCGGCGATGGTGATACGGGGCCGAACACCGGCGGGATGGGCGCGTATTCGCCGGTGCCGAACTTCCCGCCCGCGCTGGAGGAGGCCTGCCTGGAGCAAATCATGCGCCCAGCGCTGCGGGAACTGGTTCGGCTGGGGACCCCGTTCCGCGGCGTGCTGTTCGCCGGCCTGATGCTGACCGAGGAAGGCGCGAAGCTGATCGAGTTCAATGTGCGCTTTGGCGATCCGGAGTGCCAGGTCCTGCTGTGCCGGCTGAAGTCGGACCTGCTGCCGGCGCTCGTGGCAGCGTGTGAGGGAGAGTTGGGGAATTTCGACCTCCGCTGGTACGACCGGGCAGCAGTAGGCGTGGTGATGGCGGCGCGCGGCTACCCGGAGGCGCCGGAACGCGGCTCCGCGATCCGTGGGTTGGCGGAGGCTGCGGCGTTACCCGACGTGACGGTATTCCATGCAGGAACCTCCGTCGACGCGGATGGCACCGTGCGGGCCGCGGGCGGTCGGGTGCTGACGGTGTGCGGCACGGGGCAGGATCTACGGCAGGCGCGGGAACGCGCCTATGCGTGTGTAGATGCGTTTGTATGGCCAGAGGGATTCTGCCGACGG
>DASQVN010000168.1:0-6977 GCA_035640755.1 Rhodopila sp. | reverse complement strand
GACGTGGGTGGGACGGATCAGGACGACGACGGTGCACACGCGCAGCAGAATGGGCGGTGACGCAGCGCCTGCCTACCCCATGCCGAGATAGCGGGCGCGCAGGTGCGTCTCGAAGTCGGCGATATCGAGCGGCTTGCCGGTGGCGTGGACCAGCAGTTCATTCAGCCCGTACACTGCGCCCTGTGCATGGACCCTGGTGCGCAGCCACGCCATCAGCGGCGTGAAGTCGCCCCGTGCCAGGGCCGCATCCAGGCCGGACGCGTCCTGCCGAACCGCCGCCATGAGCTGGGCGGCGGCTATGGCACCCAGCGTGTAGTTGGGGAAGTAGCCAATCAGGCCGGCGTACCAGTGAATATCCTGGAGGCAGCCCAGCGAGTCGTTGGGCGGCGTGATGCCCAGGCGACAGCGCATTTCGTCGTTCCAGGCCGCCGGGAGGTCGGCGATGGCCAGGTTGCCGGCCAGCAACGCACGTTCCAGGTCGAAACGGAGCGCGACATGGGCTGGGTAGGTCATCTCATCGGCGTCAACGCGAATGAAGCCGGGTTCCACCCGGCGCCAGAGACGCGCGAGGTTTGCTGGCGCAAACGCCGCCTGGTTGCCGCCGAACGTCGTGTACAGTACGGGCGACAGCCAGGACAGGAAGGCGTCGGACCGGCAGGCCTGCATCTCGATGATCAGCGACTGGCTTTCGTGTGCGGCCATGCCGGCGGCCGATCCGACCGGCTGGCGGGTCCAGGCGGCGGGTAAGCCAGCCTCATACACGGCGTGGCCGCATTCATGGGCGACAGCGAAGAGCGCCTGCGCCGGGTCGGCCTCATCATAGCGAGTGGTGACGCGGATATCGGCCGAATGGCCCCCGCAGAACGGGTGTGCAGAGGCGTCCAGACGGGCATGGCGGAAATCGAGGCCGATCCGCTGAGCGACCATGCGGCACAGATCCTGCTGGCGTGCGATCGGGAAGCTGGCGTCTAGAGGGACGGCCGTCTTCTGGCGCACTTCGGCCTCTGCCAGGGCGGATGCCAGGAATGTCGTATAACGCGCAAAGACCGGTTCCACCTCGACAGCAGTGATGCCACGCTGGAAGCCGTCCATCAGCGCGTCATAGGGCGGCAGGTCCAGGGCTTCCGACAAAGCCTGGGCGGCTTCGCGGGCGAGGCGGAATACCTCGGTCAGCAGCGGACGGACGGAGGCAAAATCGGATTGCGGGCAGGCATCGCGCCAAGCCTGCTCACACAGGCTGTTGGCGCGTGACCGAGCTTCGACCAGATCGGTTGGCAGCGCAACCGAGCGGGTGTGCTGGCGGCGCATGTGGCGCAGGTTGGCTGCGTGCCAGGGATCATCGGTCTTGGCGCTGCCGGCCTCGGCCGCCGCAAGGTCGTCGGCAACTGCCGGTTCCGTCATCAGTGTGTGGGTCACGCCGGCTAGCACCGCGACCTGATCGGCGCGGGCGAGACCGCCCCCAGGCGGCATGATCACTTCCGAGTCCCAATCGAGGATGCTGATGGCTTCCTGCACGATGGCGACGCGGGTAAAGCGGAGCATCAGGCGGTCATAGGCAGTCATGGGCATCCTGCGCGGTCGTTGTGCGCAGACAATGGCAGATGACCGCCCGCCTGTCCCCGCTCAGGTCTTCCGTGCCCCCCAGAACACCGGTGCGGAGCCCTTGACCAGCCCGGTGACATTTGCGCGCCACGCGGCCTGCGGCAGGTACTGGCCCAGGGGAATGCTGGGCACCGAGTTGAAGCAGGCGGTCTGGAACGCAATTTCCTGCCGGTGCCGCTCAGCGTCGTCTGCGGCGTCGATCCAGCCTTCGTAGGCGGCTTCCAAGGCCGGGTCGTCGGGCCAGCCGAACCATGCCTTGGCGCCATTGCTGCGCAACGTGTTGGCCAGGAGCGGATCGACATACTCCGGCCCCGGCGCACCGGCGGGGAACATGGACCAGCCGCCCTTCTCCAACGGCTCCTTCGATGGGCGGCGCTGCACGACAGTGCCCCAGTCGGTCATCTGTTCATCGATGTTCAGGCCGACCCGGCGAAACGCGTCCACCACGACGATGCTGATCGCGTTGTAGGCGACCTGATCGGTGGGATGGAGGAAGACGATCCGCTCCCCATTGTAGCCGGCCCCGTCGAGCATTCGCTTCACCTCATCGGTGCTGTGGCGTTTGCGCACGAAGTCCATTCCGGCATCGTTGGCGCACTTCGAGCTCGGCAGGAAGAAGCCCATCGGCGCGCGCCAGGTGTGGGCATCGTCACCCATGACTGCCATCATGACCTCCTGCTGGTCGATGGCGGCGAACATGGCACGCCGGATTGCCGCGCTGCTGGTTGGCCGGTTCAGGTTGTTGGGGCGAAGAATGCCCACAGTGCCGTAGAGATCGAGCAGCCCCGTGCTGATGCCGGCTTGGCTTTTCAGCATCTGGATCAGGTCGGGCTGGGGAAGCTCGACCCAATCGACCTCCGCGGCGGCGAGGGCCGCGGCGGCGGTGGCGGCGTCGGGGATCACCTTCCATTCCACCCTGTCCAGAAAGACGCGCTTACCGCCGGCGGCATAGGAGATTGGCTCGTCGCGGGGCACGTAGCGGTCGAACTTCTCGAACGCGGCGAAATGGCCGGAGACGTACTCGTTGGCGATGAAACGGAATGGGCCGCTGCCGATGATCTCGGTGACCTGCTTGAACGGATCGGTCGCGGCGATCCGCTCGGGCAGCATCACGGGCTGCGGCTGGGTCTTGGATAGGAAGTGGGGCAGCAGCGGGAAGGGTCTGCGCAGGCGCCAGACCAGGGTGCGGTCGTCGGGTGTCTCGATATCGGCGACGCGCAACTCGATGGTGGCGCCGACCGCGTCGCGCTTCATCCAGCGGCGTAGGCTGGCGACGCAGTCCCGCGCCAGGACGGGGGTGCCGTCATGCCAAAGCAGGCCTTCGCGCAGTTTCATGGTCCAGCGCAGGCCATCGTTATCGACCACGTGGCCTTCGACCATTTGTGGGCGGGGTGTGAAGTTCTCATCCCGGCCATACAGCATATCATAGACCATGTAGGCGAAGTTCCGGGTGACGGTCGCGGTGGTCCAGACCGGGTCGAAACTGGTCAGATTGGCCTGCGGGACGAAGACCAGGGGCTTGATGCCGGCAGAGACCGCAGGACGTGCGAGGGCGGTGGCCGCGGCGGCGGCGATGAAGCTGCGTCGTTTCATGTTTCCTCCCGGTATCGGGCGGATTCTTGGCGGGCCGAACAACCATGCGTCAATGGCGCAGCCGCCCTTACAACATGGTGCCGCCAGACTATTGCGGGCTCATCCAGGCGACCTTCCGTTGCAGTATGTGTCCCAAGCGCCCCTCGGTGCCCGCCGGTGCATCGTCGGCAGACCTAGCGCCGTTCGGGCTGTCGGCAGGTGCAGGAGCGCGTGGCAGGAATATCGTCACGCAGGTCCCGTGGCCTGGTGACGACTCGACGGAAACACCCCCGCCCAGTTGCTTGGCCATGCCGAGGACCTGCGGCAGGCCGAGGCCGGAGCCCTTGCCGGCGCCCTTGGTTGTGAAGAACGGTTCGAAGATGCGGTCGCGTATGTCGGCTGGCATTCCGTTCCCGTTGTCGGTCACAGCAACCAGGACGTGCTCGCCGGGAGGGGGATCCTCGGCGCGTTCCGGCTGGCTGCGCGTGACATTGTCGGTGCGGATCGTGATCGTGCCGCCTTCGGGCATCGCATCTCGCGCATTGATCGCCAGGTTCATGATGGCGAGCTCAAGCTGCGTCGGGTCTGCCTGGGTCGGCCACAGCCTCGGGCCCGATTCGGTCTCGATGCGGATTGCCCCGCCGATCGTGCTCCGCAGCAGGGGGGTCATGTTGCGGACGAGCGCGTTCAGGTCCACTGTTTCGGGGCTGATGTGCTGTTGACGTGAGAATGCGAGAAGCTGCGCGATGAGCGTGGCGCCGCGCTGCGCTGCCGCCCGCGCCCCGTTCAGCAGCGGCTGTAGACGGGCGTTCTGGTGCGGCAGACGCTGCTCAAGCAAGTCAAGATTGGCCAGGATGGCGGTGAGCAGATTGTTGAAATCGTGTGCGATACCCGCCGTGAGCTGTCCTACGGCCTCCAGGCGCTGCATTTGCCGAAGCTCCCGGTCGGCGCGCTTTTCGGCGGTGACGTCTGCTATTGCCGACCAGTTCCTGACGAAGCATCCGCCGGCGCCGAATTCAGCGCGGGCAGAAAGGCGGCCGTCGAAGATCTCGCCCTTGCTCGTCACGAACTGGTAGTCCACGGTCCGCACCGTGCCATCGCTGGCCAGCATCTCGGGGCGGGTCTGGCTGCGATACATTTCCGCCGAGGCCGGCGTCATGAACTCGGCAGGGGAGCGGCCAAGCACTTCGTCGCGGGTGTAGCCAAACATGGACAGCCATGTGTCGTTGACGTCGAGCAACCGGCCGGATGGATCGACGGACTGAAGCGCCATCGGGGTGCGGTTGTAGAGCATGCGGTAGCGTGTTTCGCTCTCACGCAGCACGCGTTCTGTTGCCTTCCGCTGCTGGATCTCGCCGCTCAGGCGCTGATTGGCGGCCTCCAGGGCGGCGGTGCGCTCGCGGATACGTTCCTCGAGGGCCGCATTGGCTTCCCGGACATCGTGGATGTCGACCGCGGTGCCGAGCCAGCCGATGGCGCGGCCGTTCCGGAGCAGGGGTTTGTTGTGGACGCGGTGCCAACGGTACGCGCCGTCATGGCGGCGCAGCCTGGTTTCGACAATGTAGTCGATACCGGCGGCCACGCCGGCCTTGCGGGCAGCCTCCAGCACCGGCTGGTCGTCCGGGTGATGGAGTGCGGTGCGGGACCAGGTGTCTGTGCCAGGGTAGGAGCCGACATAGTCGACAAAGGCCTTGTTGTAGTATTCGGCGCGTCCGTCCGGCCCGATCAGGAAGGCAATGTGGGGCACTGTTTCCAGCAGAAGATGGAAACGCCCATCGGCGCCCCAGGTCTCACGCTTTGCCTTTTCATCCGGCGGGCTGGACACGTCAGCTTCAGTCCGATGCGGGAGGGTCGAGAAGTCCAAGGTGCGGCACTCTATAGCGCATGGCGCTCCGGTTGGGACCGTGATGCGGTATAGATTCTCGCTCTCCAAGCAATTTCACGCCGATGGGCCGTTCCGGCTTTCGGGCGATGGTCCGCGTTGGATACGGGTTCGGGTTACTCGGCAGCCTTGGCCAAGTCGGTCGTGCGCGTACGTGTGCGCAGGGTTACGAGCTCTTCGGCCGCGGTCGGGTGTATGCCGATGGTGCGGTCGAAATCCACCTTCGTCGCGCCCATGACCACGGCGATGGCAACGCCCTGAATGATCTCCGGGGCGTCTTCGCCCAGCATGTGGACACCGAGGACCTTCTGCGTGTCGTGATCGACAACCAGCTTCATCAGCGTGCGCCGCGCGCGGCCGGTCAGGTTGTGGCGCATGGGGGTGAAGCGCGTAAGATAAATATCGACACAGCCCAGGGCGGCGGCTTTCTCCTCCGACAGGCCCACGGTGCCGATGGGCGGCTGGGTGAATACGGCCGAGGGGACGTTCCAAAGCGACACCGAGCGCGGGTTGTGGCCGAACAGGGAGTCGGCCAGTGCGTGGCCCTCGGCGGTGGCGACCGGGGTCAGGTTGATGCGGTTGGTGACATCACCGATGGCGTAGATGTTGGGGACGGAGGTCTGCAGCGCTTCGTTCACATGGATGGCGCCCTGCACGTCGGTGGTGATGCCGACCTTCTCCAGCCCCAGGTTGGCGGTGTTGGGGCGGCGGCCGGTGGCGAAGAACACCAGGTCGGCGGTCACGGTCTGGTCCTTGCCGAAGGTCAGGATGCGGGTGTCGCCATCGGCGACCAGCTTCTCGGGGTGGCAGCCGGGGTGCAGGGTGATGCCTTGCGCCTGCAGCGCTTCCACCATTGCCTCGCGAATATCCTGGTCGAAACCACGCAACGGCAGGTCCTGGCGGTAGACCACGTGCACCTCGGAGCCGAGGGCGCGGAAGATGCCGGCGAATTCAAGTGAGATGTAGCCCGATCCGACCATGACCACGCGCTCGGGCCGCTGCTTCAGGAAGAACGCATCGTCGGAAAGGATTCCGAGTTCGGCGCCGGGAATGTTTGGGCGCTCGGCGTGGCCGCCAGTGGCGATTACGATGTGTTCGGCGGTGACGCGCTGACCGTCCACCTCAATTGTATGCGCATCCACCAGCGTCGCCCGACCGTCGAAGATGGTGGCCCCGGCGTTCACCAGCAGCTTGCGGTAGATGGCCTCGAGCCGCCCGATCTCGTTATCCTTGGCGGCGATCAACTTCGCCCAGTCGTGCGGACCCTTGTGCATGGTCCAGCCAAAGCCGACGGCGTCCTCGGCCCAGGCCCCGTACTCGCCGGCCTGGACCAGCAGCTTCTTCGGAACGCAGCCGACGTTGACACAGGTGCCGCCCCAGAAGCGTTCCTCGGCAATAGCGACGCGCGCGCCGTGACCGGCCGAGATGCGGGCACAGCGTACGCCGGCCGAACCGCCGCCGATGACAAACAGATCATAGTCCATGCAGGCATCCCTTCCCGGTCCGGCGAGAATGTGTGGCCGTCGCGCCGGACGCGCAAGCCAAGCGGCGAAGCGTTCTGCGCCGGCCAGCCGACTGCGTTTGATTTATCCGGTTGGTATCCCGAGTGCTGATCCTGGCCACTCTGTGGCTGGCAGAGTTTCGGCCAGGCGGCCGCCGGTGCGAATTGGTTCGATGCGCCTGGCGAGGCCGGTGGCGTCATCGGTTTCGATGAACACGCCGCAGATCGTCACCGGGCCTTCGGCGGGGGCAAGCTTTTCGCCGGGCATCTTGCGCCAGAAGCGAAGGGCAGCGCCGTCCTTCTGCATGCCGATGACGCTGTCATAGTCACCGCACATGCCAGCATCCGTCTGATACGCGGTGCCGCCCGGCAGCACCTGCGCATCCGCGGTTGGGCAATGCGTATGGGTGCCAACGACGG
>DASQVN010000167.1:0-10733 GCA_035640755.1 Rhodopila sp. | reverse complement strand
TCGGCCCGTCACACGGCCAGCAGATCGTCGATCCCTCCCTCGCCGCTGGGAGAGGGGTGCCACCCTCTCCCAGCGGTTCCTTTTTGCCCGACGGCACGAAACTTCATAAGACAAGCAGATCGCGGCAGAGCGGAACGTGCGGACGTGTGGGTTGACTTGAAAAACCTCGATCTTCGCTGGCGTGTTGCACTGTGACGGGCCGGTGGCACCGGCGGTGATCGATGGTGCGGCGAACGGCGATGCCTTCCTCGCCTATGCCGCGCAAACCCTTTGGTCCACTTTGAAGCCGGCTGATGCGATGATCATGGACAACCTGCGTCGCCTCAACGTGGCCGGCATACGTGAGGTGATCAAGGCGGCCCGCGCAAGTGTGCCGTTCCTGCCGCCGTACGGCCCGGGGCTGAACCCGATCGAGACCGTCCTTGCCAAACTGACGGCGTTGTTACGGGCCACAGTCATCCGCGCGATGGATGCGTTGTGGAACGCCCTGGGCAGCTTGGCCGAATGCCTCACCGCAGAGGAATGCCGCAACCACTTCCGTGGCTGCGGACAACTCCAGTCGGACCGCAATCGCTCTAGTCAACGTACTCGCAATTGCAGCTGGAGAATGCACTATTCTTGCCAATATAGACGTGGCAGCTTTTTTCATGCGTGCCGTCCTTGTAAAGACGGACCGTCAAATGGACGTTCTTGTCCGTATCCGTCGGATGAGGGCCAGCAACAATCATCGCGCCCGAAGTCGAGCCAGCCATGTTCGAATAGGCTTGAACTGCTTTGCATTGACCCACAACGGACAGCGCGGCTGACTTGGACATCGCAACCGTTGACGGGGCAGACCAGTTTCCTGAGACGTCCAGATAACCTGCGAAGGCGGGGGCAGAGCAAAGATACAGCACTGCAGAAATGATTTTGATGTTAGATGAACGCATATCGAGGCATTCCAAGTTGGCAACCCATGGTCGCAAAGTGCAACCATGACGGTCAATAAAAATAGCGATGGAGGTGCGGCACGATCTTCGCCGGCGACATACGCGGTATCGGCATTGTCGGCGCCGGCCCCCGGCCGCAACAGTTCTGCATCGAGCACACGCAATGCGTTCACTTCCGTCTCGACACGCCATGGTAGCTGCCTATGGCCGTTCCGATCGTTCAATATAATTGGCGGCGACCGATCGGCGCAACACACGCCGGCAGGCTGACAAGCATGGTAGTCCAGATTACCGATAGTCCGTCTGATTCACGTTTGGGGCCCCAGCTCAAAGCCGATTTTTGGACGCCTTCAACGGACGCCGGTACGTGTTCCTCAGCATACCTGCGCAGGGCCATTTTCTTGTTTACACCGAAACGGTTTTCGAAGATAACGAGCTGTGCCACTCAAGAGGACAGGGCATTCGAGGATCTGGACTAGGACCTGGCGGACCGACGATGGCGAGCTTCGACGCCGCAGCCCTCTCCGGCTTGAGGGCGAGGCTGGCTGCTTCATTGCCGACCGTGTTCAACCTGATCGGTTGAGTTGGTGGAGGCTCTATCGAGGATGGCAGCCGGCATGGATTTGTCCACAACGGCAACGGACAGTCAACGACGCTGCAGGAACGAGTTTACATTGGTCATGTAGAATTTGTCATCAAATAACAACTGACTTGATCTGGCCGAATTGGATCGCGACCGCGGAGAATAGATACCATGGCAGCATCGTTGTCGTTGGACGAAATGGTCACCGCATTGGCCAACGCGGTGACCGAGGCGCAGACCAGGGTAGAACGTTACCAAGTCGCCGCCATCAAGAGCTACTTCAAGGAAGATGGGCATCCCGAGACCCTGACCATCAAGCTCCCGCGATTGGGCTCGCATGCGGACGTTGGAGAGGAGGTGACTCTCGATGTGCCAATCCTGGCTCTGGTGGGCACCAACGTCCTGAAGATTCGCGAGTTCGAGGTCGATTTTACCGTCCAGCTCGCCAGCGTCGGCGCCAGCGTCCCGACACTGAGCGGCCGGATGAACAACACTTTGCTGCGGTCGCAAGCCGACGCTGCAGCCAGTGCCGCTGTCCCAGATGCGACTGGTCCGAAACCAGCGCAGGCGGCCGCCGAATCTGACCCCGCCAATCCAACCTTCCATGAGCCCCTGCTCATTGACTTGAAGGCGGCCAGCGCCGGGCCGACCGGCGCCTCGGCCAAGGTGCGTGTGAAGGTGGAGAGCCAGGATCAGACCGAGGGAGTGGCTCGGCTGTTGAACCACTTATACAGTCGTTTCTAACCAAACAGAGAGAGTGATCGTCGATGCCGAGTAATATGGGTGACCAGTTCCGTGGTTTACCAATGGGCGACCTGATCGGTGGCCCGCTCATGGCCGCCTGTGACGCACAGGTGCGCCTCGCCAATTCGACCGCGGCTTTCATACAGGCCGTCGGCTTCATGCCGAAGGACCCTACGAAGCCAGTGGGGAACGACAATCCCCCGAGCGAGATCCGCTCGGTGGCATTCAAGTTTTCCCGCCCGTCGCAGGCCATTGCCAACACAACGGGCACTGACAATAGCGTTACGGTCCCGACCGAACTGGTCGAGCTCGATGTCCCCTTGCTGGCAATCGTCAAGATTCCCACGCTGGCCATCAATACAGTGGACATCACGTTCGATATGGAGGTGAAGAACACAGAGCGCAGCACCGAAAGCCAGGACACCAAGGGTTCGTTCTCGGCCGATGCATCGGTTGGCTGGGGACCCTTCTCGCTCAAGGTTCATGTCGAAGGCTCGGTCGCCTCCCACAAGGAGAACACCCGGGAGTCCGATCAGTCGGCGAAATACCACGTTGAGGTGCACGCCGAGGACAAAGGTATGCCGGAGGGTTTGGCGCGGGTCCTGGACATGATGAACGCGGCCATTGCACCACGAAGCATCACCCAGGAAACCGCCGCAACCAAACATTAGAGCAGATCGCGGCAGCGCAGAACGTGCGGACACGTGAATCTGCTCGATCAGCCGAAGGCTAGCGCGCGTTCAGCGTTTCCATTCAATCGGCCGGCGCGCTAGCGCGGGTCGGGTGAGCGGGCCACGCCACACCCGTATGTCTGCGCAACCGAACGGCAGCTTGGATGTCGTCGTGGTGTCCACCCGGGGTCGAAGCTGCCGTGGGCAACCGTGATATATCCCACCCATTGTCACGATATGAGGACAGCCAGGATCACCGGCACAGGCCTGATCCTGGCTGATCGGAAAGCCGCCAATGAATGTGCAGCGTAACGCGATGTTCGACCTGACGGACGTGAGTTACATCAAGCGTATCGTCGTCGGCAGCCGCGACCCCGAAAGTCTGCGGTCGGAAGACGAGATACAGGCCGCGATGGACCTGCTGAATCGATGCCTCACGGAAATCCCGCGTGGCCGAATTATAGGCGTCGAGAAAACGTTTAGTTTACTTAACATTGGTGAGCACCAAGTTGTGCTGCAATGCATGATCTATCATATTGGATTTTCTCGCCGTCCGTCCTGGATGCAGGACTGAGGCCGAGGACGTGCCGCCCGCTATGGGCCAGTCCGGGAGAGTCCGCCAATGCCAAAGGTCACTTTGGACAGCTATGTACGTGCGCTCCAGACATCGCTGGACGAAGCACGACAGCGTTCCGCCACGGCGCAGCGGGCTCGGCTGGACCGCGAGATGCAAATGGCATCCGATGGCAGCATCGAGCGGATGGCATGGAATATGATCGTACCAGCCCCTGACGGGCGCCCTGGCCATGATCTCGTTTTGCCCTTGATGACCTTAAGGGCATTGCCGCGCTATGATGTAACCGAAATGACAGTCGAAGTGGAGGCGATCGTCCGCGAGACCCCTGCTGCCGGAGCGATGCCATCTCAGATCAGCCTCGAAATCAGCGAAGCCGACAACAAGGCAATCATGTCGCGACTGCGAAGACAAATCGATCGCTGGCGGGGGGCACGCCCTGCTACATTGACCGTACACCTGCGTTCGAATGGCAACCCGGGCGCTGAGGTTCGAGTGAACGGCCACCTACTGAAGCAATTGGATGTTCGACCGGAAGAGTAACCGCGAGCCACCGATTTCGGAGCCACTTGTGCTGTTGATAGCACCGGAAGACGCCGACCGGCTGCGCAGAATTCTTGCTCGTCCCCCGGTGCCCCAACCAGCGACAGCCGACCCCCACGCAGGGCCGGCAGACCCTCAGCCCAGATCCGGACGGTCCCGGTGGCGGAACCTCTGTGCGATGCTGCTGATTGGAAGCAGCGTGGTATGCGGTTGGGCCATCTGGCACTTCTCCGAGGCCTACATTCGGCATTAGGCACGCCATAGCGAGGCGCCGGCGCTGCCCGGGCGCGCCAGCGCGCCGGGGCAACCAATTTCGGCAACCCAATTGCGGGTGGACTGCGCGGTCGGCTCGAACTCGCTGGCCAGGTCCTCCGGGTCACGTCCGGCGCGGACCCATTCGACCATTTGCCGACGGAACTCAGGCGCATAGGGCGGACCCGTCCTGAGCATATCGTAACGCGCCTGGCGGAAGCTTCAGGGTGTCCACCAAGGCGGGTCAATCCCAATCTCAGCCTGACGCGGCATCCCTCGGATAAATACGGGCCGCAGAGAGATCCAACCGGCAGGACTCGCCCGACGCAGGCAGCCAGGCATCCTGGGGTTGCAGCAACTCGATGCTGCGGTCCTGGACGCGGACGATGACGCGGCGCAGCGGGCCGGTGTTGTGGACGGCATGCACGTGGGCCGGGCCGGGGCCGGGGCGCAGCGCGATCTGCTGCGGGCGGATCAGCAAAACCGCAGGCCCGGGCGGGGCATCCGTCCGGCCCTGACAGAGGTCGTCCACCCGCGCCACCCCATCCCGTACCTCGCAGTCGAACTCAACCGACTCACCCATGAAGGCGTGGACGAAGGCGTTGGCGGGTTCGGCGTACAACCGCTCGGGGGTGTCGATCTGCTCGATCCGGCCGGCACGGAGCACGGCGATCCGGTCGGCCATCTCCATCGCCTCGGCCTGGTCGTGGGTCACGAAGATGCTGGTCAGGCCCAACTGCTCATGCAACTGGCGCAGCCAGATGCGGAGGGTCTTGCGCACCTTCGCATCGAGCGCACCGAACGGTTCATCCAGCAGCAACACGCGCGGCTCGGTTGCCAGCGCGCGGGCCAGGGCGACGCGCTGGCGCTGGCCGCCGGAGATCTGGTCGGGGTAGCGGGCGGCAAGGTGGCCGATCTCCATACGCTCCAGCAGCTCCTGCACACGGCGCCTGATCTCGGCGGCGGCCGGGCGGCGGGCGCGGGGCATCACCTCAAGCCCGAAGGCGACGTTCTTCGCCACACTCATGTGGCGGAACAGGGCGTAGTGCTGGAAGACGAAGCCGATGCCGCGTTCGCGGGCGGGCACGCCCTGCATCGACCGCCCCCCGATCTGGATGTCGCCCGCATCGGCGAACTCCAGCCCGACGAGGATGCGCAGCAGCGTGGTCTTGCCGGAGCCGGACGGCCCCAGCAAGGCGACAAAGGCGCTGGCCGCGACGGTGAGATCGATCGAGTCGAGGGCGGTTGTGCCGCCGAACGCCTTGCGGAGACCGCGGACCTCGATGGTCACAGCAAGGCCCCGGTGCGGGCGCCAAGTCGGGCTTCCAGGACCGCCTTGGCGGCGAGCGTAGCGAGCGCGAGCAGCGACAACAGGCCGGCGAGGGTGAAGGCGCCGACCCAGTCGTAGTCGTTGAACAGGGCCTCGACCTGCAAGGGCATGGTCATGGTTTGCCCCCTGACATGTCCGGAGACGACGGCGACCGCCCCGAACTCGCCCATCGCGCGGGCGTTGCACAGTAGCACGCCATAGAGCAGCGCCCAGCGTACGTTGGGCAGGGTGACGCGCCAGAACATCTGGGCGAAGCCGGCGCCGAGGGTCAGGGCAGCCTCCTCCTCGGCGCTGCCCTGGGCCTGCATCAGCGGGATCAGCGTGCGGGCGACGAACGGGAAGGTCACCAGGGCGGTGGCGAGGATCAGGCCCGGAACGGCGAAGATGATCCGCACCCCCAGGCGGTCGAGGGCAGGGCCGAACCAGCCGTTGGCGCCGAACAGCAGCACCCAGACCAGGCCGGAAATCACCGGGGAGACCGACAGCGGCAGCTCGATCAGGGTGACCAGCAGGCTGCGGCCGGGGAAGTGGAAGCGGCTGATGCTCCAGGCGGCGGCCAGGCCGCAGACCGTGTTCAGCGGCACGGCGACGGCGGCGACCAGCAGGGTCAGGCCGATGGATGCCAGGGCGTCAGGCTCGCCCAGGGTATCGAGCATGGCGGCGATGCCCTGCGACAGGGCCTGGGTGAACACCATCGCCGTGGGCAGGACCAGCAGAAGCACCAGCAGCACCAGCGTGATGCCGATCAGCAGCATCCGGGTGGCCGGGCGTTCCTCTGTGGCGAGAGGCGGCCTCATGCCTCGCTCCGGCGCAGGCGGCCCTGCAGCGCGTTCAGCAGCAGCAGGATGGCGAAGGAGATGGCCAGCATCAGCAGGCCGAGGGCGGCGGCGCCGGCGTAGTTGAGCTGCTCCAGCCGGATCACGATCAGCAGCGGGGCGATCTCGCTGATCATCGGCATGTTGCCGGCGATGAAGATGACCGAGCCGTATTCGCCGACACCGCGGGCAAGCGCGGCGGCGAACCCGGCCAGCAGGGCAGGGGCGAGCGCGGGCAGCACGACGCGGCGCAGCGTCTGGCTGCGGCTGGCGCCCAGGGTGGCGGCCGCTTCCTCGGCCTCCAGCGGCAGGTCCATCAGGACGGGTTCCAGCGTGCGGACAACGAACGGCAGGCCGACGAACACCAGCGCGACCACGATGCCGAGTGGCGTGTAGGCGACCTTGATGCCCAGCGGCGCGAGCCAGGCGCCGATCCAGCCCTTGGCGGAGAACAGCGCGGTCAGTGCGATGCCGGCCACTGCGGTGGGCAGGGCGAGCGGCATGTCGATCAGCGAGTCGGCAAGGCCTCGGCCGGGGAAGCGGTAGCGCACCATCACCCAGGCGATCAGCAGACCGAACGGCACATTGACCGCGGCGGCGATCGCCGCGGTGCCGAAGCTGACCCGCAGCGCGGCGAGCACGCGCGGTTCGGCCAACGACTGGACGACGCCGCCCAGCCCAAGTTCCCACGGCCGGACCGCGAGCGAGAGCAGGGGCAGCACGACGATCAGCGACACCCAGCCCAGCGCGACGGAGAGCGCCGGGGCGAAGCCGGGCAGGGCGGAACGGGCCAGGGGGGAGCGGCCCAGCGTCGAACGGAGCAGGGCGGAAGGTGGGCGCGCCATCAGCGTCCGGGCGCGTAGATCTGGTCGAACAGGCCGCCGTCGGCGAAATAGCGGGCCTGGGCCGTGTTCCAGCCGCCCAACTCCCGGATCGAGACCGTGGGCAGTGACGGATAGCGTTCGGCGTACTTCCTCGCGACCTCGGGGTCGCGCGGGCGATAGAAGTTACGGGCGCCGATCTCCTGCGCCTCCGGCGTATAGAGGAATCTCAGATAGGCTTCGGCGAGCGGGCGGGTGCCTCTCTTGTCCACGACCGCGTCCACGACCGCGACGGGCGGTTCGGCGGTGATGCTGAACGACGGGTAGACGATCTGATAGGCATCGGCGCCGAATTGCTGGCGGGCGAGCCAGGCCTCGTTCTCCCAGGCCAGCAACACGTCGCCCAGTTCCCGCTGGACGAAGGTGTTGGTGGCGCCGCGGGCGCCGGTGTCGAGCACCGGCACCTGGCGAAACAGCGCGCGCATGTAGTCCCGGGCCGAGGCATCGGTGGCGCCGGGCTGGCGCTGCGCCCAGGCGAGGGCGGCAAGGAAGTTCCAGCGCGCGCCGCCGGAGGTCTTCGGGTTCGGGGTGATGACGGCCGTGCCGGGCCTGATCAGATCGGGCCAGTCATGGATCGCCTTCGGGTTTCCCTTGCGCACCAGGAAGACAATGGTGCTGGTGAACGGGCAGGCGTTGTCCGGCAACCGCTGCGCCCAGTCGGCGGCGATCAGGCCGCGCCTCGCCAGGGCATCGATGTCGGCGGCGAGCGCCAGGGTTACGACATCCGCCTGCAGGCCGTCGAGCACGGCGCGGGCCTGGGCGCCGGAGCCGCCGTGCGACTGGTTGATGGTGACCCGCTGCCCGGTCTTCGCACGCCACTGGTCGATAAACGCCCGGTCGATGGCACGGTACAGCTCCCGCGTCGGATCGTAGGACGCGTTCAGCAACGTCATCTCGGCTGCTCGGCCGGAACGCGCACCCAGGACGGCGAGGCCGAGGCCCCCGGCTACGGTGTGTCCAATAGCGCGTCGTGTCACCGGATGATGCCGCATGCGACTCCCCGCTTCCGTGTCGGCCGCGTGGTTGAGACCTCCGGCGATGCCGCCTTCGGTCATCACGCTGTGTGTTGTCGCGTGATTCAGACCTCCGGCGATGCCGCCTTAGGTCATCACGCTTCAGGGACCCATCAGAAGATCATCCACGTGTGCGGCGCAACAGCCGAGGCGATGACAAGAATATGCTTCCAGGTGGGCGGGCTGCGGCAGGAAGTCCAGCCCGGTCCTAACCCGGGCAGGCGAAGATTTCACCCCTGACTGTCGCTCGTGACCTCGCGCCCGGCGGCAGGGGGCTGGGCATCGTCGGTCTGTTCGGGCTGGAGGTCGTCACTGAGGGGGATCGAGCGGTCCACCGGGCGCGCGGCCATTTCGGCGACGGTGAACTCCACCGCGGCGGCGACCTGGGCGAGGTTGATGGTGGCCAGGGCGGCGCCGGGGACCGGGGCGCCGAGGAAGTGCTTGCTGCGCCAGGCCAGGTCGATGCCGTCGGGGATGCCGGCGTCATCCAGCAGGACGTCCAGGAGGATGACGCCGTCGGGGGATTTCCAGGCGGCGGCGATCGAGCGCAGGCGCATGATGTCGCCGGTGGTCAGCAGCAGGCCGAACGCCCCATGCAGCCCGACCATGCGGCGACCCATCCAGGCGGGCAGCAGCTCGTTGACAGCATCGGGGTCGGTGATCCGCGTCCAGGGCATTCTGCTTCCTCCTGCTCCAAGCGTGATCGCCAGAGGCTGAACAGCCGGCGGCGTGAATCACGCTCTCAAACAACGACTTACGGGGCGATCCGCACCGGGGAACGGTCAACCTCAGCGGATCGCGCCGTAACGGGACAGATAGGGGTTGCGCGGCGGATTTTCAGAATGGGGCTGCTACTATGGCGTGCCGTGTGCGGTTTTTACTCGCGGTTACGTTGTCGAGGGATGTGGTCGGCCGAGCCGGCTCGGCCCGGCGGTCAGGTCATCGCTGCGGGGGCGGCGTTGTAGTCCTCATCGGAGACGTGCTCGAACCATCTCGTGCCCTCGCCCCGGTCGTTCAGTTCCGACATGGCGAGGTGGGAGAACAGCTTGTCGGGGGCGGCGCCGTGCCAGTGGCGTACGTCCGGGGGGATGATGACGGTATCGCCGGCGCGGATTTCCTGCACCGGCTCGCCCTCCCGCTGGATGCGGCCGGCGCCGGAGAGGCAGAACAGGGTCTGCCCCACCGGATGGCTGTGCCAGGCGGTGCGGGCGCCGGGGGTGAAGCTGACCACCGAGGCGCGCAGGCGCGACGGCGGGGTTCCGACGACGACCTCATCGGAGAATACGGTGCCGGTGAAGTTGGCGGCCGGCGCCCGGTTGGTCTTGCGGGCGGATGAGCGGATGACTTGCATGGCCTGTCTCCTCCTGAAGCGCGCCGAGGGTACGCGGGCTGCGCCGGATGGCAAGCGGGGGGCCGGATGGCGAGCGCGGGGCGGATCAGGCGCCGAGCTTGGCCTCGATCCTGTCCCAGATGGTCTGTTCCAGGTGCACGCCGTCGAGGCGGGCGATTTCCCGCAGACCGGTGGGGGAGGTGACGTTGATCTCGGTCAGGTAGTCGCCGATGACATCAATGCCGGTGAACAGCAGGCCCTGCTCGCGCAGGGTCGGGCCGATGGCGGCGCAGATCTCGCGTTCGCGCGGGGTCAGCGTGGTCTTCTCGGGCCGGCCGCCGACATGCATGTTCGAGCGTGCCTCGCCCGTGGCGGGGACGCGGTTGATCGCGCCCATCGGCTCGCCGTCGATCAGGATCACCCGTTTGTCGCCGATCCGCACGGCGGGCTCGTAGCGCTGAAACATCAGCGGCTCGCGTGAGCGGGCGAAGTGCATCTCCAGCAGCGCCGACAGGTTCTCGTCGTCCGGCTTGATGCGGAACACCCCGGCGCCGCCGTTGCCGTACAGCGGCTTGACGATGATGTCCTGGTATTCCAGGCGGAAGGCGCGGATCGCGTCGAGGTCCCAGGTAATCAGGGTGGGCGGCATCAGGTCGGGGAAGTGGGTGACGAGCAGCTTCTCGGGCGCGTTGCGGACGGCGGCCGGGTCGTTCACCACCAGCACCTTGGGCTGGATGTGTTCCAGCATGTGGGTCGCGGTGATGTAGGCCATGTCGAACGGCGGGTCCTGGCGCATCAGCACCACGTCCATGGTGCCGAGGTTCAGGATTTCCGGCGCGCCGAACTCATAGTGCGCGCCCTTCACGGGGGCCACCTTGACCGGACGGGCCTGGGCGAACAGGCGATCGTCGCGCCGTCCGCCGCCGGGCCGGGCCGTGCCCTCCTGCAGCGACATATGGCGCACCTCGTAGTGCCACAGCGCATGGCCGCGCGCCTGCGCCTCCAGCATCAGGGCGAAGGTGGAGTCTCCGTCGATGTTGATGCTTTCGATCGGATCCATCTGGACCG
>DASQVN010000166.1:0-2760 GCA_035640755.1 Rhodopila sp. | reverse complement strand
ACGATGCCGTCGGGGGCTGCACCGGATGCGGACGGCAGGAGTTCGCGCATGCGGGCGACCCACCAGGAAAACAGTTCAGCCAGCATGGATCAGGCCCTCGTAGCGGACGTTCGCACTGATATAGCGCGATCCGCTGCAGTTGACCTCAGAGGCATGTCAGGAGGGGGCATGTCAGGGGGTGGCGACGCTGACCCGGCCGGTGAGCCATTCGACGGAGACGGCGACGCGGCGGGTGCCGGAGGCGAGCTCGATGACGCCGCCGGAGGATTCGCCCTCGGGCGTGAACAGGATGGCGGTCTGCGTGATGGTCTGACCGGGGGCGAGGGGCCAGGAGGGGCCGCCCTCGATGGTGATGCCGGCCGGAGAGGTCTTCACGGCGACGACGCGGTCGGTGGCGATGGCGCGGCCACGGGCGAGGCGCAGGGCGCTGGTGACGGTGCGGACCGAGGCGTCGAAATCGAGGCGGCTGCTGCGCCAGGGGCCGCGGGTCAGCACGAGGCCGGCGATGAGCGCGAGGATGACCAGGACGATGGTGATCTCGATCAGCGTGAAGCCTGCCTGCCGGCGCGGGGGCGGCATGGTCAGCGCGGGCGGCCGACGACGAAGCCGTTCCGCAGGATGCGCACTTCGAACGTGCGGGCGATGCAGCGGCGGATCGGCTGCTGGCCGAAGCGGGTCATCTCGTACGGGGTTTGCAGGACACAGACATTGCAGCGGACGAGGTTGGGGATGGGGGTTGCCTGCTCGGTGATCAGGCGGGGGTCGATTTGGGTGTAGTAGTCCTGGGCGCGGATTTCGCGGGCCATGACTTCGACGACGGTGGATGCTCGGCAGACCGGGCCCGGTTCGGCAGCCAGGGCGGGGGCCGGGGTGGGGGCCAGGGCGGGGACGAGGGCGGCAGTTATGGCCAGGGCGCGGAGCATCGGGGGGTCTCCCGGGACGGGAGGGTGAGATGGCACGGCGCGGGGGTGGATGGCAACGGTTTGGGGACACAGGGCGCGCGGTCGGGGGCGGCTGGGCGTGGCTGCACCGGTGGTGCGTGGACGGCCGGGTCGAGCCCGGCCATGACGGAGAGGGTCCGGTCATGACGGGTACGCAATAGCGGCAGCACCAATTCTCTCCCGCGCGACACAATCCTGCGGGTGTAGCTACGCCTCGTGGGCGAGGCGGAGGCCGGGGGTGTCCCAGTCCATGGCGACGAGCTGACCGGTGCCGGAGAGGGTGATGTAGGCGGTGCGCAGGTCCGGGCCGCCGAAGCAGATGTTGGTGCAGAACATGTCGGGCATGGGCACCTGCCGCAGCAGGCCGCCGGCAGGGGCGACGATGCTGACCGAGCCGTTGATCAGGGTGGCGACGCAGATGTTGCCGGCCGAATCGACGGCCAGGCTGTCGAAGCGCTGATAGCCGCCCAGGCCGACCATCAGGCGGCCGCCGTGAGGGGACGGGAACGGGGCCTTGCCCAGCACGCCGGGGCTGAGCACGTCCCAGGCCCAGAGGCGCGCGGTCTCGGTTTCCGCGACGTAGAGGGTCTTGCCGTCCGGCGACAGGCCGATGCCGTTCGGGGTGAGGATCGGATGGGCGGCCTCGGTGATGCGGGAGCCGTCGGCGCGCGCGTAGTAGATGCCGCCCCAGTCGCGGTCACGCTCCCGCGTCTTGCCGAGGTCGGTGAAGTAGAAGCCGCCGTGGGCATCGAAGACGATGTCGTTGGGGCCGACCAGTCTGTGGGCGCCGCAGCGGTCATAGAGGGTGGTGACGGCGCCGGTGTTCGGGTCGATGCGCTGGATATAGCCGCCGGTGTAGTCCGCGGGCACGCCGGCGGGGCGCAGCAGGTTCATCTCCAGCCGCCAGCGGAAACCGCCGTTGTTGCAGACGTAGAACGCGCCGTCAGGGCCGACGGCGAGGCCGTTGGGGCCGCCGCCGGTGTGGGCGATGACCTCGATGCGGCCGTCGGGGCGGACGCGGGTGATGGTCTGGCGCTCGATCTCGACCAGCACGATCGAGCCGTCCCGCATCGCGACGGGACCTTCAGGGAAGCGCAGCCCAGTGGAGAGAACGCGTGGGGCGAGAACGCGTGGGGCGAGAACGCGCGGCTCGGGCATGTGACGGTTCCTCCTCATACGGTTGCAACGCGGGATTGCGCGCTGTTTGTGTCGATTGAGGAACCCGAGGCGGGCGGCGTCAACCCTTTGTTTACCTTTTGCCGCCATACCGGCGCGTGATGCGTGTGGTCCTTGAGCACCCGGATGGGCCTGTGCTGGCGGTGGCCTCGGCTGCGCTGGCGGCTGCGGTGGCGGCAGGGCTGGTTGCGCCGCCGTTGTTCGGCGTGGCGCTGGCGGGGGCCGTGGCGGCGGGCGGCGTGTTCCTGGTGTTCTGTTTCCCGACGCAGGCCAGCGGGGTTTGGCTGCTGGCCACGAGCCTGAGCCTGGAGATGACGCTGCACGACCTGATCGGCGAGCAGGCGTTCCAGCCGACGATCGCGGCGGTCAAGGGATTCGAGCTGCTGCTGGCGATGGTGTGCATGCTGCGGTTCGGGCCGCGGCTGGACATGTGGAGTCCGGCGTGGGCGTTCCTGCCCATGCTGGTGATGGGGCTGGCGCATGGGCTGCATCCGGGGCTGACGGCGGCGGACAGTTTTCGTTCCGCGGTCGGATCGGCGACGCCCTTCGTGTTCGGCTTCTGCCGGCTGCCCAAGGAGTGGCCCGGCGCGATCCTGCGCGCGACGAAATGGTGCGCGGTGGGGGCGGTGGCGGCCTCCCTGCC